>JANPAR010000362.1:0-14692 GCA_031430015.1 Burkholderiales bacterium | reverse complement strand
CTTCTTCTTCGGCCTTGCGGCGCGCTTCCTCTTCAGCTTTACGACGCGCTTCCTCTTCAGCTTTACGACGAGCTTCTTCCTCGGCCTTGCGACGTGCTTCCTCTTCAGCTTTATGACGAGCTTCTTCTTCGGCCTTGCGGCGCGCTTCCTCTTCAGCTTTACGGCGAGCTTCTTCTTCGGCCTTACGGCGAGCTTCTTCCTCGGCTTTACGGCGAGCTTCTTCCTCGGCCTTGCGACGTGCCTCTTCCTCTACCTTCCGGCGCGTCTCAGCTTCAGCGGCCAGTTGGGCCGCCCGCGCACGAGCTTGGCTCTCACTTGCTGCCTGTTCGGCGGCAGCCTTGCTCGCAGCTTCCGCCTGACGGCGCGCTTCTTCCTCAGTCTTGCGCCGCGCCTCTGTCTCTGCTGCCAGTTTTGCTGCTTGTTGCGCGGCCTGCTGAGCGGCCTGTTGTGCTGCCAACTGAGCGGCTTGCTGCGCGGCCTGCTTGGCGGCTTGTTCACGAGCCGCTTGTTCGGCGGCGGCTTTGCGCGCGGCCTCGGCTTCAGCGGCCTTGTTCGCTGCGTCTGCTGCACCAGCGCCGGGACCATTGTCCGCGCCGGCGCCAAACATCATTTCGTGAAATTTGCGCGCCTCTTCATCTGCATCGACCGCACTCTTGGCGGGTGCGGGAGGAGGGGGGGGCGTGACCCGGGTTCGTGAAGGAGCAGGAACTGCGGCAGGTACAGCCGCCGCTACCTCGGCAAAGTCCAGCTCGACAGCTGGCGCGGGTGATGGCGCGGCAGCGGGCTTGGCTGACGGGGTGAGTGCGGTGAAGTCAAGGTCGCTGCCGCCATCCAATTGGCGTACGGCAGCCGCCGTGGCTGCAACCGCCTTGGCTACGGCCGGTGTAGGCGCTGGTGCGGCACCGGGCGCCACAAACTCGCGGATCAATTCGAGTTCGATGAGCTTTTCGAACACCGCACGCAGCTTCAACGGTGGCACGCGGCTGAGCTTCTCCGTCAACTCACCATAGGCGGTCTTGCCATCGACGAGGATCAGCGCCTGGCGCTCTTCGCTCGATAGCTTGATCGACTTCTTGGTGATTTCCAGCGATCCTTTGCCGGTTTTGGAGAAGATGCTGCGGTTGTCCATGGCGCTTCCTGTGTTGTGCCTTTCGCCAAACCTGTAGCTGCTCTTGCGATGCCAAGCTGTAAGCGTAGCACGGTCGCCGTGGACAGAGCGAAACTTGCGCGCCAACGCGATTGCGCGCGTGATGCGATGTGCGGTCCTGTTTTGATTCTGGCAGCAGAGATGCTTGCGCGCTACCTTTGCGCTCAACTGCGATCAGCCGCTACTCGCCGCACGATGCCACGGATACAATCTTTCCATGAACGCGCAAGCACAGCCCCAACTGGCGGCACCGGCTGCCACGACGGTGTCGATAGCCGATGCAGTAGCGCTCGCGCTCGCGCAATTTCAGGGGGGCAACCGCGCCGAAGTCGAAACGCTGTGTCTGAAGATCATGGAGGTGGAGCCGGAGAATCCCGACGCGCTGCATCTCAGCGGTGTGCTGGCGCATCTCGCTGGCAAGCAGGGCATCGCTCTTGCGCTGATCGAAAAAGCCGCGCGTCTGAACCCGGCCAATGCGCAGTTTCGATACAACCTGGGCGTGGTGCTGGGCGTGCTGCGCCGCACGGAGGCCGCGCTCGCTGCGTACCGTGAAGCGGCGCGCCTCGAACCGGCGCACGCGTCGGCGTGGCTCAACCTGGGCAATGGGTTGCTCGAAGCTGACCGGCTCGATGACGCCATTGCCGCTTACCAGCAGCATCTGCAAGTAAAGCCGCATGACCCGGCTGCCAGGCTTGCGCTGGCGATTGCATTCTATTCGGCGCGCTGTTTCGCCCTCGCGCGCCCGCACTACGAGCGCAGCGTGGCGCTGGCGCAGCAGGACGCGCGCGCGCGTTGGGAATACGCGCATTGGTTGCTGATGACGAACGATTTTGCGCGCGGTTGGGAAGAATACGAATACCGCTTTGACGCGACCGGTTCCAACGTGTGGAACTATCCCTATCCGTTTCCGCGCTGGAATGGCGAGGCGCTCGATGGCAAGACCATCATCCTGCATGGCGAGCAGGGGCTGGGCGACGAGATCATGTTTGCGTCGATTTATCTTGAAGTCATGCGCGAGGCGCGCCACACCATCATCTGCTGCCAACCCCATTTGGCAGCATTGTTCCGCACCTCGTTTCCCGGGGCGACTCTCCACGAACAGTTACGCGCCGATGAGGACGCATGGACCAAGCGTCCGGTGCCGTGGCTCAATCTGACCGCGCCGATCCATTATCAAATCCCGTTCGGCAGCCTGGCGCGCATCAAGCGTCGCGCAGCTGTGCATTTCCCCAGGCACAACGGCTACCTCGTGGCCGATCCTGCGAAGGTGGCCGTATGGGCCGGCAAGCTGGGGCATCTGGGCGGCATGCGCGTCGGCATATGCTGGGCCGCCAATCCGGCGATGCAGGATGCGGTGGCGGCGCGGCGCTCGCGCAAAAAGAGTTTGACTCTGCAAGCGCTCGAACCCTTGCTCGAAGTGCCGGGTACCCATTTCGTGTCCTTGCAAACCTGGGAGGCAGCGCGCCAGGTGGCCGACGCTGCGCCGGGAACGCGATCGCGGGTGCTCGATGTGAGCGCCGATTTGCAGGATTTTTCTGACACTGCCGCGCTGATGATGAACCTGGACCTCGTCATCACGGTCGATACGTCGGTGGCCCATCTCGCGGGCGCACTCGGGCGGCCGGTCTGGATTCTGCTGCCGTGGCAGGCCGATTGGCGTTGGCACGATGCGGGTGAACGCAGCGAGTGGTATCCGTCAGCGCGCTTGTACCGGCAACCGGCCCTTGAGGATTGGGCGTCGGTGGTGGTGCAGGTCAAACGGGATTTGCGCAGCGAGGTCAAAGCATGATGGTGTGCAAGTTTGGGTATGGCTGATTCTGCGGTCACGGGCGCGCAATCTACGCTGCGCGACATGCCGCCGCACGCGGGGGCGCCGTTCGCGCGCGTAAGGCCAGCCGCAGTGGCGGGCATGTTTTATCCGGCGGAGGCAGGCCAGTTACGCGCTGATGTGGAGCGCATGCTACGCAATGCCGACGATGAAGGACGCGCGCCGCCACCGAAGGCCATCATCGCGCCGCATGCGGGCTACATTTACTCAGGCGACACAGCAGCACGCGCCTACGCACGCCTGGCCAGCCTGCGCGGCACGATTCGCCGCGTGGTGTTGCTCGGGCCGGCGCATCGCGTGCATGTGCGCGGCATTGCGCTGCCCGAGGCCGATGCGTTTGATACGCCGCTCGGCCCGGTCGCTGTCGATCACGCTGCGGTGGCAGCCATTGCGCATTTGCGCCAAATGGTGGCCGCGCGCCCGGTGCATGCTGCCGAGCATTCGCTCGAAGTGCACTTGCCGTTTTTGCTTGCGGTGCTTGGCGAGTTTGCGGTGGTGCCGCTGGTCGTCGGCGAAGCCACCCCGGCCATGGTGGCCGAGGTGCTCGACTTGTTGTGGGGCGGCGCGGAGACGCTGATCGTCGTCAGCAGTGATCTCTCGCACTATCACGCCTATCGTGACGCGCTGCGCATCGATAGCGAGACCGTGGCATTGATCCTCGACGGCGCAACGAACATCACGCACGAACAAGCCTGCGGCGCAACGCCGGTCAATGCGCTGATGCATCTGGCGCGCTCACGCCGCTTGCGCGTCGAGCTAATCGATCAATGCAGCTCGGGCGATACAGCGGGGCCGCGCGACCGCGTGGTGGGCTATGCCTCATTTGCGGTGTATGAAGTCGACGCTGATGCCATCAAGGAGAGTGGCTTTGGGAGCGGGTTTCCAGATAATGCTGCGAAAAGCCTTGTGCCCCAATGTTTTCCGGTCGATGGCGGTGCGCAATTGGTGAGTCTGGCACGCGCGTCGATTGCGCAGGCGCTCGGCGCTAGTGTGGAGCGGGAGTCGAACCGGATGGCGGCAAGCGCGGCAGTGCCGGTGAATGCAGCCGGTACAACAGCAGGCGCAGCGTGCTCAAGTGATGCCGCGTGGCTCGAGCAACCTGGCGCAGTATTCGTGACGCTCACGCTCGATGGCGCGCTGCGCGGGTGTATCGGTTCGCTGATTGCGCATCGGGCGTTGCGGGACGATGTGCTGGCCAACGCACAGGCCGCCGCCTTGCATGATCCGCGTTTCGCGCCGCTGACTGTGGCGGAGTGGCAGCTGGTATGTGTCGAAGTGTCGCTGCTTACCGCGCCGCAGTTGATGGCGGTGCGTAACGAAGCTGACGCCCTCGCGCAACTGCGTCCGCATGAGGACGGCGTAATTTTGGAGGCCGGTGCGCATCGCGCCACGTTTTTGCCCCAGGTGTGGGAGCAGATTGCTCAGCCACAGGCGTTTCTCGCTGCGCTCAAACAGAAGGCCGGCTTGCCGCCGGCGTACTGGGGGCCGGACGTGCGTTTGTCACGCTATGGCGTGGCGAAGTTTGCGGAGTAGCCGGTGGCCGAGCCTGCGCCGCAGATCGCACCCGCGCTTGCGCACTTGCAAGATCATGAACATGCCGAGGCGGAGGCGCAGGCACATGCGGCACGCTGGTGGCACGCGTTGCCGGATGGCCGCATTCAGTGTGACCTGTGTCCACGTGATTGCAAATTGCATGAGGGCCAGCGTGGCGCCTGTTTTGTGCGCGAACGTCGCGGTGATGCGATGTGGCTCAGTACCTATGGCCGCTCATCCGGATTTTGCATCGACCCGATTGAGAAGAAGCCGCTGAACCATTTTTATCCCGGCACCAGCGTGCTGTCGTTCGGCACGGCTGGTTGCAATCTCGCTTGCAAGTTTTGCCAGAACTGGGATATCTCCAAATCGCGCGACATGGACAAACTGGCAGCCGCAGCGTCGCCGCATGCGATTGCGCGCGCGGCACGTGAGGCTGGCGCACACTCGGTGGCCTTCACCTACAACGATCCGGTGATCTTCGCCGAGTACGCGATGGATGTGGCCGATGCCTGCCACGCAGTGGGGGTGCAGACCGTTGCCGTCACGGCCGGCTACATGCATGCCGCGCCACGCGCCGAGTTCTACGCCAAGATGGACGCGGCCAACATTGATCTGAAAGGGTTTACCGAGCGCTTTTACGCCAGCCTGTGCGCGGCGCGCCTCGCTAACGTGCTCGATACGCTGGCGTATGTGAAAAACGAAACTGCTTGCTGGCTGGAGATCACTACGCTGCTGATTCCCGGTGAAAACGATTCGGACGCCGAAGTGCGCGCGCTTTCGCGCTGGGTGCGCGCGGAGTTGGGCCCGGATGTGCCGCTGCATCTCACTGCGTTCCATCCGGACTTCCGCATGCTCGATACACTGGCGACGCCGCCGGAAAGCGTCAAGCGCGCGCGCCGCATTGCACTCGATGAAGGACTGCATTTTGTGTACACCGGCAATATTCACGATGCCGAGGGCGGCTCGACCTGGTGTCCGTCTTGTGGCGGTGAGTTGGTGCAGCGCGACTGGCATGCTGTCGGCGCTTATCGCATCAATGCAGCCAACCGCTGCGATGCGTGCGGCACGCATATCGCGGGGCGCTACGGTACGTTTGCGCAGCCGTTTGGGCGGCGGCGCATCCCGGTGCGTGTGGCTTGACCAAGCTTGTGAAAGCCCGCATTGACGCAGCGCTTACAACGTTCAGTTTGGGACGCCGCTTTGCGAGGGGACGCCAGTGGAAGTCGATGGAATGCGATTTTCTGACGTGACGATAATTACTGATGCAGCACTGAGGAGATCAGCTTGACCGAGTTTTTAATCGTTCGCCACGGCGAAACGGTGTGGAATCGTGAGCACCGCATTCAGGGGCAGCGCAACAGCGCTCTGTCGCCCACCGGTGAGCGACAGGCGTGGGCGACCGGGCAGCGCCTGAAAGCGGCGGGTTGTGTGCGTCTGATGTCGAGTGATCTGGGCCGCACGCTGCAAACCGCGCAGCCGATTGCGGATGCCACCGGCCTCACGATCGAAACCGATGCGCGCCTGCGCGAACGCGCGTTCGGCATATTTGAAGGATCGACGCCGGATGACATTCGCACGCGCGATCCCGCGGCCCATGCGCGCTGGCAGGCGCGTGAACCGGACTACGCGATGCCGAACGGTGAAAGTTTGATCGCTTTGCAGGCGCGCGCGCAAGCCTGCCTGGATGCGATCGCCAACCAGACGCAGTCAGGTGAGGGCAAGATCATCATCGTCACCCACGGCGGTGTGCTCGATATGCTGTACCGGACCGCAATGCGGCTTGCGCTTGATGCGCCGCGCACCTGGCCGTTGCTCAATTCGAGCATCAACCATATGACCATCGACGCGGGCGGCTGGCGCGTGGTGGCCTGGGGTGATGTCGCGCACTTGCCAACAGCCGAGGATGATTTCGGGTGAACTTGTAAACGGCAGTGCGCTGTTGCGCATCGCAGGTCTAGCGCTGAAACCGTTCGTGCGAGCAATTCTCGGGCCGTTTTCCGCTTTGCTCCGAAATTCACATGTATATCGGGCGGTGGCGGGTTGGTCGTGGCTTGGTAACGGTTTGAACATGGTTTGGCCATGGTTTGGCTGTGGGCTTGCAAACCACTTCGATTGGGCGGGACTCAAGCCTCTGGCGGTGCGCTGCCTGGGTCCGGTTCGTCTTTGACTGGGACGCGATACTGCTCGTCCGCCCAGGCCCCAAGATCAATCAGCTTGCAGCGTTCGCTGCAAAATGGGCGGTAGACGTTGGCGGCTGACCACTCCACTTCAGCGGCACAGGTGGGGCAGGCGACGATGGCGGCCATGGCGGCAGTGCAGTGGCGAGCGATGGATTGTTGATGGTGGTGCCTGAAGTGGCACGGCTGCAGACTGACGTGTCGAGACTACAAATTGCAGAAGGTCAACTCAAATGGCACGTTGGCGTCCGCCTGCCGGGTGCGCGTCTGGCTGGTCCATTCACTGCCTGGGGAAGTGAAGCGTACCATCAGGGCGTATTTGTTGGCACTGATTTCCGGAGTGAACGGCGTGTCGCTTTCGAGGCGAATGCGCACCAGTTGCGCAACACGGCCTGCCAGCATTTGCTGGAATTGGCCCTGCACCGCCGTATAGGACGCGGCCTTGCCGCTGTCGCGCAGCAGGCGCAGCACGATGCCAAGGCCATCGTGCAGTGGCAGCATCGGCGCCAGCCAGTGATTGAGGTCGTTCTGACGCGCCCCAGCCGGGCGGTGCAGCCAGTAGTGATACGAAGGCAGATCAAACTCGCAGGCGCCGCCGGGGATGCCGGTGCGGTTTTTGATGCTCATGAGCCATTCGTTTTCGCGCAGATGCTGGCCGGTCTTGACCGTGTTGGAGGCGAGCGCCGCGTGCGTCACTTCGATCTCGGTGAGCACCTTGTCGAGCGTTTCCTGCGCGACTTCAGCGCTGCCGCGAAACGAGTTGAGCACCTGGCGCTGACGCTCGAGCTCCTGCATGAGGTCGGATTTGAGGTCGGCGCGGCCGGCAACGTCAAGGATGTCGAAGATCGAGACCAGTGCCGTATGATGCTCGAGCGAGTGTTCAAGGGCGACGAAATGCTGCGCCTTGTCGAATAAATCCTCCAGCCGCAAGAAAGTGCGGATGCGTTCTGAAAGAGGGTATTCGTAGATGATCACTGCTGGCGCTGTCCCATGCCGGCGCGTGGGCCGCTCCGGATGGCGGATTGTGATGCATGCACGCCCCTTTGACAATTGGAATGTGCGGGGAATGCGTTGCGACCGAGCCTGCTGGGCCGGTTGAGCGTGGTGAAGTCCACCGCACGAATGAACATGCCTGGCGGACGGGGCTGGGCCCAGCGTGCCTTTACTGGCGCTTGCATTGCGGCGCGTATCTGCGCGCGGTGGCGCTGCCGCGTCAAACCTGTGCTGAAGCCTTGCTGCGCGCGGCATCGAGATAGCGCTGATGCAATTGACCTACGCGCGCATCCAGGGGCAAGGTCTCGTCCTCATTGTCGAACAGGTCGTCGGCTGCGGCATGCCGTTCGGCACGCGTGGCTTGTGTGGCCATGATCGCGCGCACTGCAGCGGCGGACAATCCGTTGCGCGCCATCACGCGTCTGACTTGCGTCTCCTCGGCGCAGTCCACCACCAGAATGCGGTCGAAGCGGGCGCGCCATGCCGGATCGTGCTTTTGTGCTTCGACCAGCAAGGGAATCATCAGGATGCGGTAGGGCGAAGTGGCCTCGTTAGCGGCCTGTGTCGTTGCAGCGCGGATCAGCGGATGCAGAATCGCCTCCAGACGTTTGCGCTCGGCGGGCGCGGCGAACACATGGGAGCGCATCGCAGCGCGATCTAGCGCACCCTCCGAGGTGATGAAGGTGCTGCCAAAGGCCTGGCCGATTGACGCCATCGCTGCACCACCCGGGGCTGTCAGGCTGTGCGCGATGGCGTCGGCATCCACCACCCTGATGCCGCGTGCCTCGAATTCGCGCGCCACGGTCGACTTGCCGCTGCCGATACCGCCGGTGAGTCCAATCGTGAAGGGCATGGCGCGCCGCTTGCCGCCTACAGAATGCCGAGATAGAGGCGCGTCAGTTCCGCACCCCAGATCAGGGCGATGAAGCCGGCACATGCGAGATAGGGGCCGAACGGCATCGGAACTTCACGTCCGCGTTTCGCAAGAATCATCAGCCCAATCCCGAACACGGCGCCCACGACCGACGAGGCCAGGATGATCAGCGGCAGCATTTGCCAGCCGAGAAATGCGCCGAGTGCGGCCAGTAGCTTGAAATCGCCGTAACCCATGCCTTCCTTGCCCGTGACCAGCTTGAACAGCCAGTAGACACTCCACAGGGCAAGATACCCGGCCATTGCGCCGATCACGGCAGTTTGCAGTGGCACAAAGGCCTGCGCGAGATTGAAACCGAGGCCGATCCATACCAGAGGCAGCGTGATGGCGTCGGGCAGCAGCGTGGTATCGAAGTCGATGAATGCCAGTGCGACCAGGCTCCAGGTCAGTAGCAGTGCACCGGCGCAAGCGAGTGAATAGCCGAAACGCCAGGCGACGAGCGCCGAGGTGATGCCAGTCAGCAGTTCCACTGCAGGATAGCGGATTGAAATGCGGGTACAGCAGGCCGAGCAACGGCCACGCAGCCATAGCCAGCTTGCGATGGGGATGTTTTCGGTGGCGCGGATGGCGTGGTTGCACGCAGGGCAGTGCGAGCGCGGCGCTATGAGGTCGTAGCGCTGGCCATGGGTCGCCGGCTCGCCGCGCAATTCAGATGCTTGTGCCTGCCACTCTGCCTCCATCATTTTGGGCAGGCGGTGAATGACGACGTTCAGAAAGCTGCCCACCGCCAACCCGAGGAGCAGGCAGAGGGCAATAAACAGCAGTGGTGTGGATTGAACGAGTTGGAGCATGAATGAAAAGGCGGCACCATCGGTGCCGCCCTCTTAGTCTTTTTTGGGTACGAAAAAATTGAACTAGATCGCCTGCCCCATCTTGAAAATCGGTAAATACATGGCAATAACCATGCCGCCGATCAAGGTGCCGAGAACAACCATGATCATCGGCTCCATCAGGCTGGACAGCGCTTCAACAGCGTCGTCAACTTCGGCCTCGAAGAAATCCGCGACCTTTGACAACATCGCATCCAGCGCACCCGATTCCTCACCAATAGAGCACATTTGTATCACCATGGACGGAAACACGTTGGCGTTTTGCATCGCAACGGTAAGACTGGTCCCCGTTGAGACCTCCCCTTGGATAGCTTTGGTGGCTTGCACGTAGACTTGATTGCCTGAGGCACCGCCAACCGAATCGAGCGCTTCGACCAGCGGTACCCCCGCAGCGAACATAGTGGACAGGGTGCGTGTCCAGCGGGCGATGGTGGCTTTACGAATCAAGTCACCAAAGACTGGCGTTTTCAACATTAATTTATCCATGAAAACCTGCATGGCGAACGAACGTTTCCAAGACTCGAAAAAAAAGTAGATCGCGCCACCGATCAGCGGGAACATGATCCACCAATAACTGACAAAGAAATCGGAAATCCCCATTACGATCAATGTGGGCGCAGGCAGGTCAGCACCAAAACTGGCGAATACCTGCTTAAACGCTGGGATGACGAAGATCATGATCACCGCGGTGATCACGAATGCAACCACAATGATGGAGATCGGGTAAAACAGAGCCGACTTAATTTTGCTCTTGATTGCAAGAATTTTTTCCTTGTATGTCGCCAAACGATCGAGCAACGTTTCAAGAATACCGGCCTGTTCGCCGGCACCGACCAGATTGCAGAACAGAGGGTCAAAATAGAGCGGATATTTGCGAAATGCAGCGGTGAGGCTAGACCCGGTTTCGACCTCGGTTTTCAGTTCCATGATTAACCGTGCCACGGCGGGATTGGCGTGTCCCTTGCCGACGATGTCGAACGACTGCAGCAGTGGCACACCCGATTTCATCATGGTGGCAAGTTGCCGGGTGAGCAGGGTGATGTCTTTGTCCGAAACGCTTCCACCACGCCGCGCGCCCAGTTTTTTCAGGCTGCTGACCATGACCCCCTGACGCCGCAACGTCGAACGCGCAACAGCATCTCCGGTCGCCCGCAATTCGCCGCGTACCGTTTTGCCGGACTTATCCTTTCCCTCCCAGGCGAAGGTGATTTCTTTCGGTCCCTTTGCAGCGGCGATGGCCATGCGCGCTCCTTCCCTTCGAGGTTATTCGTGGATCCTGCAGTGCAAAACTTCGGTGACGTTGTCCAGCCGCTTTTATCTGCTTGCCCTGACCGCGTCAAGGGTAAGAGAACACCAGTATCCGAGCAGAGACATTTGCACGCTCTATTTTCAAGGCGTCTTTCACCACATACTTAACCAGTCATATGATACGCCCAATTTTGGGTGGCAGGGCGGTGTGTCCAGTGAGGCTTGGGCTAAATGCCACTGCGGACAGCGGGCAGCGACGCGATTGGTTGGGCGCGATGGAGGGTGTTGGCAACCGGTCTGCAAGCACTTTAGGCTGTTTCGGACCGTATCAGGCGCACAGTACGCACCACACGGCCTTCGGCATGCACAATATCCATCGCACACCCTGCCAGCTTGAGACTTACGCCAGCGTCAGGAATGTCTCGCAAGTGTTCAAGGATGAGGCCATTAAGCGTTTTCGGCCCGCTGAGCGGCAACGCCAAACCCAGTTGGCGATTGAGATCACGCAATAGTGTTCCGCCTTCGACCAACACCGCACCGGAACTGTTCCACGCCAACTGGCTGCCCCGCTCCGCTGGCATCCCGGTGGTGAACTCACCGATCATCTCTTCGATGATGTCTTCCATGGTGACCAGCCCCTGCAATTCGCCATACTCGTCCACCACCAGGGCCATGCGCTGGCGCTGCTCCTGAAACATTTGCAACTGCTGAAATACCGGCGTCGATGCGGGCACAAAATAAGGTTCTGTGACGACGTCCAAAATCCCCTCGCGGCTGATCTCGCCGCCAGCGAACAGCGCGGCTGCGTTGCGCACCAGCAGAACGCCTTTGACATTGTTGATGTCACCCTCATGCACCAGCAGCCGGCGATGATGGCTGGTAGTGAGTTTGCGCGCCATCACTGCCGGCTCATCTTCAAGGTTGAGCGTCTCCAAACGCGCACGCGGCACCATGACGTCATCGACGCGGATCTGCTCCAAGTCGAACAGGTTGATCAGTATGCTCATGTGCTTTTGCGGGATGAAATGTCCCGACTCCAACACCAACGCACGCAATTCCTCCGGACGCAGGCGTTGGGCCTCGCCTGAGGCATTGATGTCGATCCGGAATGCCTTCAGCAGCAGCGACACGAACAGATTGACAAACCAGTAGGCGGGATAGGCGACGACGACCAGCGGTTTGAGCACGTAGCTGGCGGCAAAAGCAATCCGCTCGGGATGCGTGGCGCCAATGACTTTCGGCGTGATTTCAGCAAACACGATGATGAGAAACGCTACGATGCCGGTGGTGATCGCGAGCACAGTCTGGTTGCTGCCGAAATGAGCAATCGCGATGGCGGTAATCAGGGCGGAGATGCCCGCATTGACTAGGTTGTTTCCGATCAGGATCACCGAGAGCAATCGATCGGTGCGCGCCAGCAGGGCGGTCACTTGCACGGCACCGCGTTTGCCTTGACCGGCGAGGGCTTTGAGGCGGTAGCGGTTGAGCGCCATCATGCTGGTTTCAGCAATCGAGAAGAATGCGGAAACCAGCAGCAGCAAAGCCAGCGCGCCAAACTGCGCTGTTAGCGGAATGTCGTTCAAGCTGGGAGGGACGGGAAGTTGCGAGGCACCGCCGCAGTATCGAGAGACGTCAGCACACTGTCAAGGCCGGCGTGACAGGCCGACGCGGCCGTTGTGGCGCAGAACCGCCCCGCTGCACGGCGGTTCAAGAGGGGGAGTTCGTCAGGCCGCTACTCAGCTGCGCCGACTTTGCCGATTGAACCGATAAATTGGTCGGGGTGAGAGGATTCGAACCTCCGGCCTCTACGTCCCGAACGTAGCGCTCTACCAGGCTAAGCTACACCCCGAATTGGCCGCCCGAAACGGGCAACTTTACGATCTTGACCGCTGTGTCCCGCTGTGTCCCGCTGTGTCCGGCCGTGCAGCAGGTAACGTTGGAGTGCAAATCGTGCCGTTTGGCACCAACGTTTTCAAGCTTTTCGCTCGACAGCGGAAGAGCATAATTGTAGCAAAGATTGCCGGTAATCTGATGCAGGCAGTCCGCCAAGCAGGGCGCGCGCAGCGTCTGCTTCGGCCACGGCGAGGCGGTGCGTGTAGTCGAGCGCACCGGTCGATTCGATGGCGGCGAGCACGCTGGAAAACGAGGCTTCCCCAGGCCGCGCGATGGCCTGCCGCACGACGTCGCACTGCGCCGCGCTGCCGTGCGTGAGCACATGAATCAATGGCAGCGTAGGTTTGCCTTCGGCGAAGTCACCGCCCACCGCCTTGCCGGTTTCGGCAGAGACGCCCGCGTAGTCGAGCACATCGTCGGTCAGCTGGAACGCAGTGCCGAGACGCATGCCGAATTCGGCCATGGGTGTAACCTGGTGCTCTGCCCCGGCCGCCATGGCGCCGAGGCGGCCTGCTGCCTCGAACAGCTTGGCGGTTTTGTAGCGGATCACGCGCAGATATTGCTCCTCCGTGACGTCGCTGTCGCCGATATGCATTAGTTGCAGCACCTCGCCTTCGGCGATCACATTGGTGGCCTCGGACAGCACCGCCATGACGTCCATGCGCCCGCCTGCGACCATCATTTGGAACGAGCGGGAGTACAGAAAGTCTCCCACCAGGACGCTGGCCGCATTGCCGAACAGCGCATTGGCGGTTTTGCGTCCGCGCCGCATGCCTGATTCATCGACCACGTCATCGTGCAGCAAGGTCGCGGTGTGGATCAGTTCAATGACAGCGGCGAGTTCTTGCGCTTTCGGCCCGTTGTAGCCGCAGGCCCCCGCCACGAGCAGCAGCAGCACCGGTCGCAGCCGCTTGCCGCCGGCGGAGATGATGTACTCGGCGATTTGCCCGACCAGCGCCACTTCGGACGCAAGGCGGGTGCGAATGACTGCATCCACTGCCGTCATGTCGGTCTCAATCGGTGCTCGCAGGCTGGAACTGTGCATGATTTGATCCGTTGAAGGAGGGGCGAGTCTATCCGCGCGCGGTGGCGAAATCAACCCGAGAAGAATCCCTGGAGGTGGCGCAACGGCGCAACAGCGGCGGGCATCAATTTTGCCGGAAGTCTTTGACTCGAATGGGAAATTCTTCTATAATGCCGGGCTACCTCGCAATCTTTGCGAGGGCTGGCCGGGCCGTTTCGGCAGCGCATCACCGCGTGTTTGCAGGTTTCTCCAAATAGTGCGGCGCAAAGCCTTGTGCCGGAGATTTCTGAATGCGCCGGCGTGACGCCCATTTTTGAAGGAATCAACCATGTATGCGGTCATAAAAACCGGCGGCAAGCAGTATCGCGTTGCCAATGGCGAAAAATTAAAGGTAGAACAGATACCTGCAGACATCGGTCAAGAAATTGTTCTCGATCAGGTGTTGATGGTGGGTATCGGAAGTGATGTCACGGTAGGTGCGCCGCTGGTGGCAGGCGCGACGGTCAAGGCCAAGGTGGTATCGCATGGCCGTGCCGACAAGGTCAAGATTTTCAAGCTGCGCCGCCGCAAGCATTACCAGAAGCATCAAGGGCATCGTCAAAACTACACCGAGATTGAAATCTCGGCGATCAACGCGTAAAGGGAGCGTCTCATGGCACACAAAAAAGGCGGCGGCTCCACCCGCAATGGCCGCGAATCCGAATCGAAACGTCTCGGCGTCAAAAAATACGGTGGCGAGCACGTGATTCCCGGCAACATCATCATACGGCAGCGTGGCACCGAGTTTCATGCGGGCGACAACGTCGGAATGGGCAAAGACCATACGTTGTTTGCGACTGCCGAAGGCAAGCTGCTCTTCGCAGTCAAGGGTGTGCGTCAACGCCGTACCGTGAGCGTAGTCACAGCCTAAGCCTCACGAGCTTCGGGTTCAACGGCGTCTCTCTCAAAAGCCCAACTGGTTCCGACCGGTTGGGCTTTTTTGTTGACGCGGCGCGAATCACGTACCGCTGAGCAAGCAAAAAAACTGAACAACTGAACAAGTACCACTAGGCAAGTACCATCAAGCAAGCGCCGTCAAGAGC
>JANPAR010000361.1:0-2871 GCA_031430015.1 Burkholderiales bacterium | reverse complement strand
CCAGATCGATGCCCCCCATGCGCACTGGGTCAATGCGTGAAATGCCCTGTGGCCCATTGGTGATGTTGACCGGGCGCGCCAGGTTGTTGAGTAAAATGCGGATGATTTCGCCAAAGCCGAGCGTGACGATGGCGAGGTAGTCGCCGCGCAGCTTCAGGGTGGGTGCGCCGAGCAGCACACCGAAGGCACAGGCCACCAGCGCACCGAGCGGCAGGATCACCCAGAACGGCAGATGCAGATTGAAATGCGGTGAAGCGAGCAGGGCCCACACATAAGCCCCGACCGCGTAGAAGGCGATGTAACCGAGATCGAGCAGGCCCGCGAAACCCACTACGATATTGAGGCCGAGTGAGAGCAGAATGAACAGCAGGGCGACATTGGTGATGCGCACCCACGCCGTGCCAGCCAGTGCGAGGGCGAAGGGCAGCAGAATCAGGGCGAGAGCGATCAGCGCGCCGCCAATCCATGGCGCGGCACGATGGGTTTGCAGGCGTGCCCTCAGGCCAGCCGCCGCGCCGCCCAAGCCCGGCGCGCGCTGCGCCGCTCCATCGCGCTCAGGCACGGTCACCACTGCGCTCTCCCATCAAACCCTGGGGCCGGAACACCAGCACGAGGATCAGAACGATGAAGGCAAACACGTCCTGATAATTGCTGCCGAACCAGTTGTTGGTGAAGTCGCCGATGTAGCCCGCGCCGAGCGCTTCGACCAGGCCGAGCACAATGCCGCCCAGCATCGCGCCGGGCAGATTGCCGATACCGCCCAGCACGGCGGCGCAAAAAGCCTTGAGGCCCAAGAGCGACCCCATCGAGTAATGCGCGATGCCGTAGTAGCTGCCGATCATCACGCCGGCCACGGCAGCCAGGCCCGCGCCCATTGCAAAGGTGAGGGCAATAACGTGATTGGCATTCACGCCCATCAACCCGGCCACATCGGCGCGCTGCGAGGTGGCACGCATCGCGGTGCCAAGTTTGGTGCGGTAGACCATCATCGAGAGGCCCGCCATCATCGCCAGCGACAACAGGATGATGCCGATCTGCACCGCAGTGATGGTGGCACCGCCGATATCGAAATTGATCGTGGGCATGATCTGCGGAAACGCGAGCGGGTTGCGGCTCCAGATCAGCATCGCGAGGTGTTGCAGGATGATCGACATGCCGATAGCGGTGATCAGTGGCGCGAGGCGTGGCGCATTGCGCAAGGGCTTGTAGGCGAAGCGGTCGAGAAACAAACCGAGCAGCACGCACACCGGCACCGCGCAAGCCACACCAGCCAGCACGATCACCACCGGCGGCAGGCCGCTCTTGGCGAGGGCGCTGATGACGCTGAACGCAACCAGCGCCCCGATCATCACCACTTCGCCATGCGCAAAGTTGATGAGCTGGATGATGCCGTACACCATCGTGTAGCCGAGCGCGACGATGGCGTAGACGCAACCGAGAGTAAGGCCATTGATGACCTGCTGGATGAAGATGTCCATCAGCGGAGGACCATCAGGGCGCTCAACAAAAGAAAACGGCGTCCGCGAATGTGTGCATGGACGCCGTTCCCGGTGGACAGTGGGAAGGGAATTACTTCTTCGCTTCGTCCTTCTTCATCTCGTCTTTTTTTGGCTCTTCTTTCTTGGCCTCAGTTGCTGCGGGTACAGCTGCTGGTGCAGCAGCCGGTGCCACTGCCGCCGCGGGGGCGACAGCAGTGGCGGCCGGTGCTGCAGCCTTGATGAAGTCCTCAAACTTGGTTGACTTCCCGCCTTTGATGATGGCAACCGGATCAATCTTGCCGGCCTTCATGGTGAAGATGGTCATCTCGGCGTCCTTGCGATCGCCCTTGGCGTCGAACTCGATCTTGCCTGAGGCGCCGTCGTGGCTGATGGCAGCCAGCGCGGAGAGATACTTGGCCGGGTCGGTCGAGTTGGCCTTCTGCATGGCCGCGATCAACAGATTGGCGGCATCGTAGGTGAAGGGCGCGTAAAGGATTGGATCGACGTTGAATTTCTTCTTGTAGTTCTCCAAAAACGCTTTGTTCGCGGCCTGTACCGGCAGGCCGGCTTGCGAGCACAGCAGGCCTTCTGCGGCGTCGCCCGCGAGTTCTTTCATCTTGTCGGTGCAGGCACCGTCACCAAAGGCAAAGACTGCCTTGATGCCGAGCTCTTTGCCTTGTTTCATCAGCGGGCCGCCAGTGGCGTCCATGCCGCCAAAAAATATCGCGTCGGGCTTCTTGCCCTTGATCTTGGTGAGCTGCGCTTTCCAGTCGGTGGTTTTGTCGGTGCCTTTTTCGCGCGGCAGAACTTTGACGCCGGCGGCAGCGAGGGTTTTTTCGACTTCGTTAGCGAGACCCTCACCGTAGGCGGTGGCGTCGTCAATGACCGCGACCGTTTTTGGTTTGACTTCCGCAGCGAGATAGCTCGCAATCGCCGGGCCTTGCTGATCGTCACGGCCGACGGTTCGGAAGGTCACCTTGAAGCCTTGCTCAGTAAGCTTGGGGTTGGTTGCCGAGCCCGAAATCATTGGGATGCCGGCCTTGTTGTAGACGTCCGATGCGGGAATTGTCACGCCGGAATTGAGGTGGCCGACCACACCCGCTACTTTGGCATCGACCATCTTTTGCGCGACGATCGGGCCTTTGGTTGAACTGGCTTCGTCGTCTTCACCCATCATCTCGAACTTGATCTTCTTGCCGTCGATGGTGATGTTCTTGGCATTGGCTTCGTCAATCGCGAGACGCACGCCGTTTTCGTTGTCCTTGCCCAAGTGTGCGATGCCGCCAGTGAGCGGTGCTGCGCTGCCGATTTTGACCGTCATTGACGGTGGCTCGGCGGCTGAACCTGCCAAACCCGCAGAGCCGCCGTCGCTGACGGTCAAGATCGGCAGCGC
>JANPAR010000360.1:0-7834 GCA_031430015.1 Burkholderiales bacterium | reverse complement strand
GCCCGGTGAGCACCAGAAATTCTATGAAGTACGCCAGTTGCCCCATCGGCGTGGCGGCGCTTTCACTCTCCCAGCGCACTTGTACCCGGCCACCCGCCGTCTGCAAACTGCTGCCCGGTATCAGCTTCGCTACCCCGCTCTCCCGCTTCAATTTCGCTTCACCCATCGGGTGCCCTCCAATTTGTTCTCGAACCCCGCAGCCCGCCTCATTCTCCTTCAGTTTGCAGAGCGCTAAATGAGGTTTTTAGGGTAATGGGTCTGGCCATTGCGTGCCGCGCGAAACGCCGCCTCGATCACGTGATCTGGCGTGTTGAAGTCCGGCTCGCCCTGCGTCATTGAGACGATATCGACGCCGGCGGCACGCAACTCGCGCACGCGTTGCGTCGCTTGTGCGGAAGCGGTGAGGCGTGCGCGCGCGGCGCGTGCCGAGAGAAAGGCCATGACGGTGCGGTATTCAGTTAGCGACAATACCCGCGTCACGCACCACAGCACCCCACTTGTCGCGCTCGCGCCGTACATGCTGCGCAAACGCATCCGGCGTGCCGCCCACCGGCTCAGCACCCTGCTCCGCCAGCTTTTGCCGCATCTCGGGTTGCGCCAGAATGCTGTTGATGTCACGGTTGAGCCGCGCCAGCACATCCTTGGGGGTGCCCGCCGGCAGCGCAATGCCGCTCCACGAGAGCGACTCATATCCCGTCACACCGGCTTCGGCCACGGTTGGCACATCGGCAATCGCCGGTGTGCGCTTGAGACCGGTCTGCGCCAGCGCGCGCACCTTGCCGCCCTTGATATGCGGCACCGCGCCTGGCATGTTCTCGAACATGAGCGAAACGCGCCCGGCGATGAGATCAAGCAGCGCCGGCCCGCTGCCCTTGTACGGCACGTGCAGCAGCTTGATGCCCGCCATGCTCTTGAACAACTCAGCCGACATGTGAGTGGACGAGCCCGCACCCGATGACGCAAAGCTGAGTTTTTCCGGCGCCTGCTTCGCCGTGGCCAGCACGTCTGCCACGCTCCTCAACGGCGACTCCGCCGCGACGATCAGCACATTCGTGATCGACGCCACAAACACCACCGGCTCCAGGTCTTTGGCGGCGTCGTAAGTCAGATTTTTGTAGAGCGCGTGATTGATCGCCATCACCCCGGTGGTCGCCATCAGCAAGGTGTAGCCATCGGGCGCGGCGCGCGCCACGGCTTCGGCGCCGATGTTGCCGGCGGCGCCAGCACGATTGTCGATCACGACCGGTTGGCCGAGTGTCGTCGCAAGACGCTCGCCGAGCAGGCGCGCAAAAATGTCGGTGGAGCCACCCGGCGCGAACGGCACCACGATACGCAGGCTCTTGGCGGGCCAACTCTGTGCATTCGCGCCGAGCGTGAACAAGCAGGTCAACAGGCAAGCGATCAGACGAATGGGCATGGATGAATCCTTTGAATCAGGCGTGAACACGATGAACTGGACGACTTGCGCATTCTAGTCATTCACCGGCCCGCCTTTTCATTCGACCTTCCTCCGTTCACGCCCTATCCATGCACTTCTCCGGCCACATGCCTTGGAAGCCGTTGTGTACCAAGTCTCTTGGGGCATGTGCAGTCAGAACTGCCCGCAACCGATCATTCGCAGGTGCCGGCCCGTGCGCTCAAGTACATCCCGCTTTTCGGCGCCGACGCCGCGATGCGTTACGCTATTGCTTGGGTTGGTGCGCACTGTCTCGGCCCTGAAACCTCTCGACGTGTTTGATCATTCCTTCACAACGACCCGCCACCACAATGGAGTCTCCCATGTTGCTTGACGTACGCACCTATACCTGCCGCCCCTCCACTCTCAAGAAGCACCTGGCCCTGTACGATCAGCTGGGCAAGGGGCCGCAGACGCGCTTTCTCGGCCAGCCACTGGCCTTCCTGGTTACCGAGACCGGCAATGTGAATCAATACCTGCATATCTGGTCCTATGACGACGCCGGTGACCGCGAACGCAAGCGTGCGGCGCTGTGGGCCGACCCCGAGTGGCTGGCTTACACCGTCGAAAGCGCCAAGCTCGGGGCGCTGGAGAAACAGGAAAACTGCCTGATGACCCCGGCGGCATTTTTTCCGATGCCCAAGTAGTCGCGCCGGAGTGCGCCCGCGCTTGTCGGCTTCTTGATCTAGCGCGCGTCGTGCCGCTCCGACAAGTACGCAGCGTCGTGGCCGTCGAACCCTGGCATTGAAGCCGGCGCGCAACCACGGCGCTACACCCCGCCACACCCGGACACCGAAGCTAGGCGAGCTTGGCGGCCTTCTTGATGTGCGTGAGCCGCACCATCTCCGGGGATTTTTTGTAATGCGTGTCGAGCGGATAGCAGCCTGACACCATGCCGTTGCGCGGCGCGGTGGTGCAGTCGCTGAAGGTGCGGCACAGGCGTTTGCGCTGCATCGCGCGGCCGGCGAGCACGTCGATCGGCAGTTCCGGATAGGCCAGCACCATGCGCCCGAGGCCCACCATGTCGACCCAGCCTTCGCGCACCACGGCCTGTGCGACGTTGGGCAAGAACTCTTGCAGGTAGGTGTAGCCGCTGCCCATGAAGGCGAGGTCGGGAAACGCCTGTTTGAGATCGCGCACGGTTTCAAGGTGGCGCATCACACCGATCAGCGGGTCTTCGGGCGGCTGGTAGCCATCGGACGGCGGATACAGCGCCGGGCGCGTCAGATGCGGGTTGTAGTAGGGGCTGCCGAGCGTGATGTTGACGAGACGAATGCCGAGCCCCTTGACGATCTCGAGAAAGGCCCGCGTTTCGCTCTGGTCAAACTTGACCGGCTCCTGCTCGTCGGTGCCGAAGCCATAGCGATACGGCAAGAGGCCGGAATAGTCGTCGGGCACGCCCGGGCCGAGCACATCGGGGTCGGGGTTGGCCGGGTCGGGCTTGAACGGCACCAGATCGAGCGCCGAGACGCGCACGCCGATCTCCAGGCCCGGTACGTTGGCGCGAATCCCTGCGACCAGTTCAGAGAGGAAGCGCGTGCGGTTGGCGAGCGAACCGCCGAATTCGCCCGGGCGCGTCTTGGCCGAGAGAAATTCGTGGCCGAGATAGCCATGGCAATGCTTGAGGTCGACAAACTGGTAGCCGCAATCCCAGGCACGCCTGGCCGCGACAATGTAGTCATCGATCAATGCACGGATCTCGCCGTCAGTCAACAGCGGGTGGTCGGGTGCGACGTGAAATTTTCGATCCAGGATCGGATGCCGATACAGGATGCGCGGCTCCATGCGTGACTTGTCGTTGGGCTTGCAAAAACGCCCCGAGTGCGTCAATTGCAGGCCAATCACGAGATCCTTGTCGTCACCCATGGCCTCGCGGTGCGCCGCGACCAGCGTATCGCGCAAAGTGGCAATGCCCGATTGGCTGGCGTCAGTCATGGTGAGCTGGTTGGGGTTGGCGCGGCCATCGTGGCGCACTGCCACTGCTTCACCGCCCCAGATCATCTTGGCACCCGACAGCCCGAAGTTGCGCCAGCGGCGAATCGTGTTGGCCGAAGGCGTGCCGTCTTCGTTGCCATCCCAGCCTTCCATCGGCTGGATCGCGAAGCGGTTGCCGATGGTAATGGAGCCAACGCGCAGCGATGTGCCGAGTGGCGACGTGGGGCCGGCGCCAACCATGTCATCGCACGGCATGGGCAGCCCGAGGCGCTGCAGGTTCTCCCTGAAACCAGCCGTGGTCTGCAGCGATTTTATTTTGGCGAAGTCACCGAATTTCACGTCGTGCGTCCCGGATCAGAAAAACTTGTTGGGCTCGAGGAAGAAGCCGAGTATCAGCGCGCCATTGGGTGCGTGCGCCACGTGGCGGCTGCCGGCCGGACGCCAGACAAAATTACCTGCGCTGCACGCGCCTTCGCCGTCAACCAAACTGCCTTCGAGCACCCAGCTTTGCTCGATCTGCATGTGCATGTGGTCGGTGAGCACGGTGCCAGGCGCCATGCGCGTGAGCACGGTCTGCAGGCCAGTGTCGGGGTCTTCCATCAGCACCTTGATCTCGATGCCGGGAAAGCGCGTCGGCTGCCACGGCAGCGACGGCACGTCGATGTAGCGCGATGACAGCGGGGCGAGCCTGGCATGCTGTTCCTGCAAGCCGGGGGTCTGTTGGGCCATGGTGAGTCCTCCTCGAAAGGGACAATGATAGGAGAATTGGCGCCTAACGGAGTGGGTTGCCCAAGAGTACCGTCGCCAATGCGGAGCGTTCATCCGAGCGATGGATCAAGCCCTTCCGCGACCGGTGCAAAGGGATGAGCTTCGAGTATTCGAGGAGCCACAGCGGCGCCGAGGCCGGCTGCCTGTGGTTGCAAGTAGTGCCCGCGCGTGAAGGCCGGCGCGCTGCCGCCCACGCTGCTGGCGAATAGATCGCTCTCGCCCACCTGCAGCTCTAGGAAATCGCAGCCTTCGCCGGCCATGCAGGCGTGCACGCTGGCGAAGTTGCAGATGGGCCCGGTGGGGTTGTGCGGTGCCGTTTGCACGCCGTGGCGCGCCGCCGCCTCGGCGATGCGCACCAGGGCTGCCACACCACCGCAATACTTCACGTCCGGCATGATGGTGTCGTACAGGCCGCGTGTGAGGTAAGGGCGAAAGCCTTCGACTTCGGTTTCCTTTTCAGCGCCGGCCAGGCGCACATCCTGCGCGTTGGCGTGGCGGCGCAGGGCGAGAATCTCGTCGTGCAGGGAGCCGCGCTCGGAGATCGGGCACTCGAGCCAATGCAGCCGGACCTCGCGCAAGGCGTCGAGCACGTCGCGCGCGGTGCGCGGTGTGAGGCGCCAGTGGCAATCGACCATCACGCGAATAGTGCTCCCGACAGCATCGCGTACCGCGCGGATGCAGTCGAGTGCGGCGGCAATCCGTTGCGCGCCCGCATCGGACTCGGCCGTCGTTGGCAGCACCCCATCAAACGGCGCGAGCTTGACGGCGCCATAGCCTTGCTGCACGGCAAGCCTGGCGCTGGCGGCAAAGCCTTGCGGTGTCCGTGGCTGGGTGGCGCGATTGATGTTGGCATAGACCGCCACTTCGCTGCGCCGGGCGCCACCCAACAGCTGCCACAGTGGCACGCCGCGCGCCTGGGCGAGCACATCGAGCAAGGCCTGCTCGGTGGCACTCTTGATCGAGTGCACCACCAGACCACCCGGCGCGTGCAGGTGGATGGTACATAGCGCTGCCGTGTCGTCCACGCCAATAACGCTGCGGCCGATCAAGGATGGCCACCACCGGTCGGCAAAGGCACGTTGCAGGAGCTCCCAGCCGTTGAGCGAGCACTCGCCCCAGCCGGTCAGGCCGTTGTCCATGCGCAGCCGCACAAACGACCAGTTGGTCTTGGCGCTGACGTGGAGCACGTGGTGTGAAATCTCAGTGATGTCCATGGTGCAGGTGTCCGCTTAGGTCCATTTCATGCGCTTCTTCAAGGCAGTCTGCCTGAAAACGTTGGCTGCCAACGGTTTCCGGCTTGCTTGAAACTGGAAACGGCGCGGTGATGCGTCAAGACGCGCCCAACAATCGTTCCACCGCGGCGTGGAACACGCCGGGCTGCTCATACTGCAGCCAGTGCCCCGCGTGGTCTGCCAGCAGCACCTCACGCAGGTCACACAGCCTGAGCGCTTCGGGCAAGAGATGCAAATCGATTTTGGCGAGCGGGTCCTCGCGCCCGCACATCACGTAGACCGGGCAGCGCCAGCGGGTTTGCAGCTCGGCCATGATGAGGCCGCGCGAAATGCGCCGCTTGCGCAAACGGTCGCGCGCGACATTGGCGGCGTGCAAAGCCACCGCCAGGTCATCCACCGCGGCCGGGTCATGCAACATCATGCGCTGCAGGTTGTGGCGGATCGCCAGTTCACGCTGCTCTTCGGTCATCGGGACGCCGAGTGATTTCAAGCCCAGCGAGGCGCGCCGCAAGCCGAGTGCCGGTGGCGCGACCAGCAGCAGACGTTTGATCAGGTGCGGCGCGTGCGCCGCGACGAAACCGGACACCATCGAGCCAAAAGAAAAGCCGACCAAGTCTACCGGCGCGCCCTTGAATTGCTGCGTAATGCCGGTCACAACCGTCTGGAAAATACCATCAGCATCGACAGCACCTGGCGGCAAATCGGAATCACCACAACCGGGCAAATCCGCTATCCACAGCGTGTGCGACGCGGCCAAGGCATCGATATTCTTGATCCAGTGCGTCCAGGAACCACTGCCACCATGCAGGAACACGATTGGAGGGCCGCTGCCCCAGCGGCGCCACACCATGTGGCCGCTCGGCCCGCATGGGGTGGTCGAGCGGACGGCGAGTTTTTCCAGGCGCTGCACCTCGGGCAGGCTGTGGATCGGACGAATCATGAATCGAGCCTCAAGCGATCATGCTGGTCAGGGTGTGCCCCAGTGTCGTTCCGAGTCAGCCGATCACGCGCAAGGTCTTCGCGGCGGGATCAACCTCCACCTGCGCACCATCACGGATGGCGGCGGTGATGTCACATTCAAACCCGGCCAGCATCGGTACGTCGCCCAATGCGGCACCCTGCGCGAGGATCGGGTTGACGGTGTTGAACACGATCGCCAGGGGAATGATGCCGCGCGACTGCATCTCGTGCAGCATCCACGCGCTGGCGACGCCGCCCTTGGCGGTGTCGAGTACCAGCACCTTGCCGACATAGCTGCGGCCCACCAGCTTGTGCGCGGGGCGCGAGAACACGCCGGCGATGCGGTCGAGGTCGTAGCGGGCGGAGAAGCCGTCCTTGGCGACCATCGCTGCGCCGCGCACCGTGCGGCCCATGGCGTGGCGCGCGGTGAATACCGTGTCTGATTTTTCCGAAGCGGTGCTCATGCGAGTTTCCCTTGTTCGGCGGCATCGACGCATTGTTCCATCGAGGCCAGCATCGGCTGGTAGCCGTAGCCGCCCAGGATGTTGACCATCTTGGCGCTGTTGGTGACGAGGCGCTTCCAGCCCTTGGCTTCGGCCATTTCACGCGCATACGACTGGTAAAAGCACATGCCCGAGAGCACCGTGCCGCCGGCTTCTTCAATGGTGCGGGTATAGCCCATGCGGTCACAGTCGGGTTTGACTTGCGGGCTGGTGATGGCCAGCAGCGGCACCTTGAGGCGGCGGCCATCGCACAGGCCGGCCACGTCACGCAATTCGAGCAGGCTTAACTGCGGGGCGGAGAACACCACCACATCGATGTCGCCCTCCTTGCGATAGGATTTTTCGAGCGCTTCGAACTCGGCGCGGCCGACGCGGTGCTGTGGCAACCCCGCCGACGCCACGTCGGACAGGCGGCTCGCCTCGGGGGTCAGCCCCACCAGATGAAACAGCGCCGTGGAACCAAAACTGGCCATCGCCGCACCAAAATGCTTGAGCTGGTCGGAGCCAGGCGCACCTTCGAGCCCCTCGATCACCGGCACGGCCCAGTAGTTGCCTGCGAGGCGCCCGATCACACCACCCAATGCACCCCACTCGTTGAGCGAGGCAGGCGTCTGATCGACGCGCACGTGCAGTGTGGCCTGGCGCTGCGCGTTAAGGTGAAAGCCGTAACGCGGCGTACGCGCGGTGAGGCCGGCCGACAGCGCGGAGGGCCCGCCTTCAAAGTTGGAGCGCGCGCCGCATACCGAGTTCGAATAGATCACCACACCGGTGTCTCCGAAGGCAACGTGTTCATTGCGCAATGCCGGCTGCACCGTCTGGTAGTTGATGCAGGTGTCTGTCATCATCACGCCGAGCTTTACAAAGGCGGCAATGGCGCGCTCTTCGAGGGTGAGCATCGCTTTGGTGTGGCCGAGAAACGCTGCCTTGGCAAAGTCGGTGCCGCGCGGGTCGGTGATGGTGGGGATGCGCACGCGCCGTCG
>JANPAR010000359.1:0-4516 GCA_031430015.1 Burkholderiales bacterium | reverse complement strand
CCTCAATGCCGAGATCGTGAAAATCCTCAAGGGGCCGGATGGCGAGAAGCTTGGCAAACAATTCGGCATGGACATCGTCGCAAGCACACCGGCCGAACTCGCCGCACACATGGCGAGAGAAATTCCACGGTGGGCCGCACTGGTGAAAAAATCCGGCGCAACGGCGGACTGAGTGCCATGAATCCCGCTACCCTCACCCTGCTCAAGAAGACCAGCGTCGCCACGCTCTGCACCCAGTTGTTCAAGCGCGGCTTGCGCAACGTCTACATTCAAGGCGTGGCGCGCATGACCCGCCCCTCCACCGGCAACATGGTCGGCCCCGCGTTCACCTTGCGCAGCATTCCCGCGCGCGAAGACCTCGTCCTGCTCTCAGCCTTCGACAACCCGATGCATCCGCAACGCAAGGCGATCGAGTCCGTGCCGCCCGGCTACGTGCTGGTGCTCGATTGCCGCGGTGAAAAGCGCGTGGCCTCGGGCGGGCAGATCCTCACCACGCGTCTGAAGATACGCGGCGGCGCTGGCCTCGTCTCGGATGGCGCGATCCGCGACAGCGGTGAAATTTCGAAAATGGATTTTCCGGTCTACACGGCCGGCAACAGCGCGCCGCTCAATCTGATCCACCATCACGCTCTCGACCAAAATGTGCCGATCGGCTGCGGCGGTGTGGCGGTGTATCCCGGCGACATCATCGTCGGCGATGACGAAGGCGTGGCGGTGATACCTGCGCATCTGGCCGACGAAGTGGCGCGCGATGCGGCCGAGCAGGAAGTGATGGAGCAGTTTCTGCTGGAGCGCATCGAGGGTGGCGCCACGCTGCCCGGCACCTATCCACCGAATGACGAAGTGCGTGCCGCCTTTGCAGTGTGGCGCAAGGAGCGCAACCTGTAGCGCATTGCGTCAAGACAGTGCCGCCAAGAGCCTTGTCTACCAATGTTTCTGGCGACTAAGTGCTGAAGACGCGCTCTGGAAGCGGCTCTCCCGTTAGTCGCGATACGAAGGATCGATCCGATCGAGCATGCGCAGCAGGCCCGGCCATTCGAGCCGCCCGAGAGGGCTTGCGCCATCGGTGTACTGCTCGATTTTGGCTTTGGAAAAACCGCGCTCCGCAATCTGCCGCGCAACACGCTTCGACGGGGTGGTGAGCTTCTCGCCACTCGCCAGCGCATCAACCTGCGCCTGCATCGCCTTTTCCAAGTGCCACATCATCGAGAACGCCTGACCGACGTTTTCGCCGGCAACCAGCGTGCCGTGGTTGCGCAGAATCATCACCGGCTTGTCGCCCATGTCATTGGCGAGACGCGCGCGCTCATCGAGATCGAGCGCGAAGCCTTCGCTGTCGTGATACGCCACCTTGTCATGAAACAGCATTGCATGCTGTGACAGCGGCAACAGGCCGCGCTTCATCATCGACACCGCCATGCCGGCGCGCGTATGGGAGTGGATTACGCAAGCCGCATCGGGCCGCGCGGCGTGGATCGCGCTGTGGATCACAAAACCGGCGCGGTGGATGCGGTGCGGCGAGGCATCAACGTTGTTGCCCTCAAGATCGACCTTGACCAGGCTCGACGCTGTGATTTCGTCGAACATGAAACCGAACGGGTTGAGCAGATAGTGATGCTCGCTGTCCGGCACGCGCAACGAGATGTGGGTGTAGATCAGATCGGTCCAGCCATAGTGCGCGGCGAGGCGGTAGCAAGCGGCAAGGTTGATGCGTGCATCGCGCTCGGCAGTGCTGATGCGGGATTTTGATCCGATGGCGCCAATGCGTTTGACTGCGAGTCCCATGGTGTGATCTCCGGTTCAGTTATTTCATATTGTCGCTTACCGCTGGTTGCCAGAGCGGGAGATGGGCGCCGTACCACTGCTTGCCGCCAATGCCGCTGCGCGCGCCAGCAAGCGCTGCGCCGTCAGCATCATCGGCACTTCTACCCACAATCCATCGACCAGCACGCGCTCTTCGCCGCGCGCACGGCCCGCTTCAAACGCAGCAATGATCGTGCGCGCCTTGTCGCATTCTTCCGGCGACGGTGTGAGCGCGGTGTTGATCGCTGCTGCGTGATCAGCGCGCACCAGACTCTTGCTGCGATAGCCGATGCGCCGCGCAAATCGCGCTTCGTTCATTGCGCCTTCGACGTCGGTGAAGGTGTACGGCGCGTCGATGGGTTCGATACCCGCCGCGCGGCATTCGAGCACGAAGCGGCGGCGCGCATAGTCGAGCTCTACCGCGTCGCGCCCGCGTTCGGCCATCAAATCCGCAGCAAGGTCTTCGGTGCCGAGCAGGGCGGCGCGCACACGCAAGCTGGCCTCTGCCATCTCGCGCAGGTTGACCACGCCGAGCGCGGTTTCGCACACGGGCAGCAGCGTGATGACGCCTGCGGGCAGGCCGCGCAGTTTTTCGCGGCGCGTGACTTCGTTATCGAGCGCGTGCATGTCGTTGGCTGTTGCGGCTTTGGGATACGCAATGATGTCGGGCCGCGCCGGGATCACAGTATCAAGATCGGTGAGGCCGCCTTCGTCGAGCCGGTTGATGCGCACCACTACGACGGCGCCAGCCGCCCGCCACGCGCCGTACAGATCGGCAGCGAGCATGCGCGCTTCATGGCGGCGTGCGGGCGGCGTGAAATCTTCGAGGTCTTGAATCAGCGCATCGGCACCGCTGTGGGTGGCGGCATCGTGCGCGCCAGCATCGGCACCGGCCACGAACAGCCAGGTGCGGCACAGATCAATCGGGCGATGGGACATTCAGCTTCCGGAAATCACGCCGGCAGGCAGGGTGAGGCAATAGTCTGCTATGTCTGCGGGCCGCACCCACCAACACTGTTGGGCCGATGCGTGTCCCAGACAGTGTTGCAATGCGCGCCGCAGCATGCGCAGGCGGAACGGCTGGCCGAACACGTAGGGGTGAATCGAGACGTTCATCACCAGCGGATGGCGCGCGGACTGCTCGATCATTTCGTCGAACTGCTCGGTGATCATGTCGCAAAAATCAACCGCGTCGCCCTTGCGGTGGATCACATGCTGCGAATCATTGAGCTCAATCGGATACGGAATCGACAGCAACGGCCCGGAGCGCGTGCGCAGCCACACCGGTTGGTCGTCCATCGGCCAATCCATCAAATAGGTGTAGCCGAGTTCCTTGAGCAGGTCAGGCGTGTAGGCGGTCTCGTAGGCGCCGGATGCCATCCAGCCCTTGGGCGCGCGGCCTTCGTTTTGCTTGATGGTGTCGGTGACTTCGCGCAGCAGGCGCTCTTCATCGGGCTGCCACAGGCCGCGCAGGTTTTCGGCATTGGTGCGGCCGTGCGCTACTACCTCATCGCCGCGCTTGCGGATCGCGTCAGTGATCTGCGGTGCGTAGTGGTAGATCAGTGAGTTGGTGTTGTGGCCGGCTGGCAGTTTCAATTCGTCGAGCAGATCAAACAGGCGCCAGATGCCGATGCGGTTGCCGTAGTCGCGCCAGGAATAGTTGCGGTGGGTCTGTGGCTCGCCGGTCTTGGCCGGGTCGTGGCCGTTGCCCGCACCGAAAGCAAACCATTCGATATTGGTAGTGAGCGTGAAGGCGAGGCGTTTGCCCTCGGGCCACGAATAGTCTCTGCGCTCGATCAGCGGCACGTAATCGTAGCGGTTGTGTTGCGGCAGCAGAGGGTGCGTTGACATGGTTGCACCCTACTCTGCTTTCGCGCCAGAGGCGCGCACCACCGGCGCGAGTTTGCCGATCTCCTTGCCAAGCATGTCGGCGAAGAATTCCGGCGTGGCCACGATCGGATCGGCGCCAATGTTGCCGTACACCGTCCTGATGTCGTTGTCGCCAGTGACCTTGGCGAAAGCTGCGTTGATGCGGCGCACCAGCGCTGGCGCCATGGCGGGCGGGCCGAGAATGCCGCTGTAAAGCACGATGTCGAAGTCGCGCATGCCCGCTTCCATCATCGTCGGCACCTCGGGCGCGGCCGCGCTGCGCTTCGGGGTCGTTACGGCAATGGCGCGCAGCTTGCCGGCCTTGATGTTGGCGATGGCTGGCGGCATGGTCGAGAAGGTGTAGGTCACTTCATTGCCGAGAATGGCTTGCGTGGCCGGTGAACTCCCCTTGTAGGGCACATGCACGGCATCGATGCCGCCACGCGTCTTCATCAACTCGCCCGCCAGATGGGTAATGGCACCAATGCCGGAAGAGGCGTAGGAATACTTGCCGGGCGCAGCCTTGATCAGCGCCACCAACTCGGTGAGGTTGCGCGACGGGTTGGACGCGTTTACGACGAGGATCAGTGGCGTCGACGCCACCAGACCAATCGGCGTGAAGTCCTTCACCGAGTCATACGGCAGCTTCTGATACAGCGTGGCATTGATGGCATGGGTAGTGATGTCTTGCAGGAACAAGGTGTAGCCATCAGGCACTGCCTTTGCGGTGAACTCGGACGCGATCGTGGTACCGGCACCCTGCTTGTTTTCGACCAGCACCTGCTGCCCCAGCTCCTGCGACAACTTGACCGACAACGCGCGCGCCAGCACATCGGAGATACCG
>JANPAR010000358.1:0-2173 GCA_031430015.1 Burkholderiales bacterium | reverse complement strand
GTCGAAGTCAAATGGCGAACCGAAAGCGAGGCGAAGAAAATTCTGTTGGCCGATGCGGTTGGATTTGTGAAGGAGCTGATTGCTGGAAACACCACTGCAAAACGCCTGGGGCCGCTGGGGTGCGGCTGACGAAGCCGGTGCGCTCAACCTCATCGGCCCGGCACAAGTCAAGCGCGCAGCGGCGCTGGTGCGCACCGGTGAAGTGTTGCGCCTCGCGCAGCCACTCTCGACCAAGACGCCGGTGCCGCGCCATCGCTGCGGCCTGCAACATTTTTTTGGCCGCGACGGCGGCGACTACGCGGCCGGCGCGCGCCGCCCCGGCGGCTTTCAATTCGCCGAAGACACCGTCGTCATGCCGCTGCACATGGGCACCCACATCGACGCGCTGTGCCATGCCTGGTACGACGACAAAATGTACAACGGCCACGATGGCAATCTGCTGCGCAGCACCACGGGCGCCGTGCGCCTGGGCGTTGACAAAATGCCGCCCGCCTTCACGCGCGGCGTGCTGCTTGACATCGTCAAGCTGCGCGGACGTGGCCTCACTGCAGGTGAAGTGGTGTCGCGCGAAGACGTGATCGCCGCTGTTGCGCAAGCGGGCGTCACCCTGGAGCCGGGCGATGCGATCCTCCTGCACACTGGCTGGCTCAAGGCCCAGACCGGCAATAAAAATATTTCATTTGATGAAGAGCCAGGCATCGATGCCGCCGCTGCGCTCTGGCTCGCGCAACAGGATGTGGCATTGGTCGGTGCCGACAATTACGCCGTCGAGGTGTTGCCATTTGCGGTGGGCACCGTGTTCCCGGTGCACCAGTGTTTGATCCGCGACTTTGGCATCCCCTTGCTCGAAGGTTTGCTTCTGGATCCGCTGATTGCCAGCGGGCGTTTCGAGTTCTTGTTTGTCGCGGCGGCCTTGCCATTTGTGGGCGCGACCGGCAGCCCGCTGACGCCGCTGGCGATTCTGTGAAGGGCGCTGACGGCGTTTTCAACTGCGCTTGCATTCAAAAATGCACTGGCATGACCTGCCAGGAATGGCTCCCACCAAGGCTTGCAGGCAAGCACTGGCATAAAAATGGCCCCCACCAACGGTTTCAAACGAGTGAACTGGTTGAAAAATGAGCCCTGACCGCTATCTGCGTACCTTTGATGTGCTCAACCTTCTGGTGCAGCACAAGGAGGGCTTGCGGCTTACCGAAATCAAGGAGGCGCTCAATCTGCCAGTGAGCAGCGTGCACAACATGCTGCAAACCATGGTCAGCGCAGAGGTGGCTGTGGTGACCGAAGACCTGCGCTATTCAGTAGGACCGCGCGCCGTGTCGCTCGCCTTGCGCACCCTCAACTCGCTCGACATTCGCACCATCAGCCGCCGCTATTTGCAGGACTTGGCCAAAGAGATTGGCGACGATGTCTACCTCGCGCTACGCGTCGGCAAGCGCGTCTTGTATGCCGACCGCGTGCTCGGCACCCAGCGCATTTCACTCGACATCCGGCTCGGTGAGCCCTTGTTTATGCACAGCACGGCCACTGGCAAACTATTTGCCGCCAACGATGCCAAGCTCGCCGCGCAGGTGCTCGGCGCACCGTTAAAAAAATTGACGGCGGCCACCATCACTGATCCGAAAGAACTTGAACGCGAATACGCACGCATCCGCACGCAAGGCCATGCCAAAAGTGTGGAAGAGTCGGTCGAGGGCATCGTCGGCTACGCGGTGCCAGTGCACGACGGTTCCGGCGCCATGGTCGCAGCGATACATGCGTCGGTGCTGGCCAAGCGCGCAAGCAAAGCGCATGAACGCAAACTGCTCGACGCCGCACATGAGTGCGGCGCGCAGATCAGCCGGCAGTTGGGGCGATAAGCGCTATTCCGCCTTCGCCCCCGACACCCGCACCACTTCTTTCCACTTGGCGCGTTCGCGCGCGGCGAAGGCGGCGGTGTCCTGTGGCGACAGTCCGACCGAGCGCGCACCGGTGCCAAGGAAGCGCTGCTGCAGCGCCGGATCGGTAGAGAATTCACGGATCGCCGCGGACAGTTTGTTGGTGATCGCCGCAGGCGTGCCGGCCGGCATGACGAAGGCACCCCACGAGGTGATGACGAAATCGGGCAGGCCCGCCTCGCCCATCGTCGGCACAACAGGCATGGTGGGCCAGCGGTAGTCTGACGTCACGGCAAGTG
>JANPAR010000357.1:0-33473 GCA_031430015.1 Burkholderiales bacterium | reverse complement strand
GCAGTTGGTCGGCTTTGCGAAGTTGAAAGACGAGTTTGCTGCGCTCGGGGTGAAGGTGTTTGCAGCCAGCGTGGATCCGGAAGACAAATCCAAACCGGTGGCCGATGAACTCAACTTCCCGCTTGGGTACGGTGTGACTCGCGCGCAGGCCGATCAGCTCGGTTCCTGGTGGGAAGAGCGGCGCCAGATCATCCAGCCCTCGGAATTCATCCTGAATGCCGAATCGAAAGTGATCGGCTCGAGCTACAGTGATGGCCCCTTGGGGCGCATCGAGGCAACCGATGTGATCAAGCTGGTCAATTTTTACGAAGCACAGAAAAAGTGATGTGATCCGTTTCGCGTGGCCGCACTGCACACGATGAAAAGGCCGCCCTTCGAGGCGGCTTTTTCATTGGCAGGCAATGCCGAATGACGATCTGCCGTGTTGACCGGTGGCGGAAGGGAGTGGGAGTCGAACCCACCAGGGACGTCTGACGCCCCTCTCCGGGTTTGAAGTCCGGGCACTCCACCGGGAGCAATTCCCTTCCGTGGTGTTCAAATTTTACAGGGGTGGCGCCTGCGGGTCGCCAAACACCTCGCGCGGTAGCCGTTGCAGCAGGCGCTCGTCGCCGAGGCGCCGGGTGAACTTGACGCGGTCGAAGAATTCGAGAATCTCGATCGACAAATTGCGGCCGACGCCTGCGCGGTCTCGGAAGTCGGTGGCCTTGAAGCGTCGCTTGCGCTCCGGCCCGGCCAGTGCTGCGGCATGCGCGGCCCAAACCTGCACTGTGTTCGGCAGGGCGAAGCGCTCTTCCGATACCCGCCAGGCCATCTGCAGTTGTGCGGCGCGCACCAATAGATCCTTTACCGGCCGCGCCTGCGATTTCAGAGCAAGCGCAAGTTCAGCCACCGTCGGTGGCCGTTCGCCCTCGGCAAGCAAGGCCTTGCTGATGCGCTCCCACAGTGTTTGATCCGCGCCACGCAGACCGCTGCTATGCCCCGGCAGGCGCAACGCCGCACCCACCCGCACCAGGGCGGACGAGGCGACAAGATCGGCTCCCAGAGCCGATGTCAGGGCAGATGTCAGTTTGATGGATGAGCCTTCGAGCAAGCGATCTTCGGGCACGCCGGGCGTATTGGGTGAGCGCGCATGCCAGGCCTTGACTACATCCAATGCAGCCTGTCGTGCTGCCTGCCAATGGGCTGGCAGGAAGCCGTAGTCAGGCGCGGGGCGCAGCAGTTGGCGGGTTGCGGCGAGAGCGTCGAACTCTGCGGCAGCGAGATTGCGGCAGGCCGCAAAGCGTGACAGGTTCAGGCCGTTGGGCGACACCGCCAGCGCCGCGCCGAGCGCTTGCGCGGGGTCATCGTGCTCTATCGCCATCAGATACGCAATGCGTGCGGGGCGGGCACGGCCCCGCGGCGGCGCGAATACGTCGATGACCCGACCGCCGCCTACCGTGCGTCGTGCCGATTGATCACGCAGGATGACGGCATCTCCATGGCAGGCGCCCATCGGGCGATCCAGCACCAGTTGCGCAAGCCCGGATGTTCCCGGCGCCAGTGCGTCGGCTTCGAGCAGGGCCACGCGCCCGGTGACATCGGCCGCGCCGATGTGAGCATGCACCGGCGTCCAGTGCCGGAAAGGGCGTGCTTCAGAGGCGAGCACACGCAGCCGCAGGTCAATGCGTGTAGCGGCAGGTGCAGCGCTCGCAGTACCAACCCAGTCGCCGCGCACAATCGTGGCATGGGCGATACCGGGGCCGGCGAGATTGAGGGCGCAGCGCTCGCCCGCGCCGGCGCGTTGGGCGGCGCGATTTTGCGCGTGCAGGCCACGCACCCGCGCGGACACCCCCGCGAGCAGCAGGTTGACCTCGTCCCCAACCGCGACCGCGCCGGCGATGATGGTGCCGGTGGCGACCAGGCCGGCACCCGCGACCGTAAACGCGCGGTCTACCGTCATGCGGAACATGCCGGTGGCGCCCGTTGTGCGCGTGGCTTGCAGACTCGCCAGATGCGCACGCAATGCGGGCAAACCTGCGCCGGTGATCGACGAAAGCGGGAACACCGGTGATCCCGCGAGTGAGGTCGGCGCGAGCAGGGCTGCAATCTCTCCGGCCACCGCATCGACCCGATCTGGATCAACGGCGTCGATCTTGGTGAGGGCTACCGCACCCACGTTGACGCCCAGCAGATCGAGAATCGCCAGGTGCTCGCGCGTTTGCGGCATCGGGCCATCGTCGGCTGCAATCACCAGCAGCGCACAATCGATGCCCGCTACGCCGGCGAGCATGTTGTGCACAAAGCGCTCGTGGCCGGGTACGTCGACAAACCCTATCGACTGTGCCGGTCCGCCCTGCGCATAGGCAAAGCCGAGGTCGATGGTCATGCCGCGGCGCTTTTCTTCGGGCAGGCGGTCGGCGTCGATGCCGGTGAGGGCTTTGACCAGCGAGGTCTTGCCGTGGTCGACGTGACCGGCAGTGGCAATGATCATGCCGGGAAAATCATCTTGCGGGTGGATCGAGTTGCGCAAGCTGCGCGATCAACGCGGCAGCATCCTCGACCGTGCGAAAGTCGAGCACCAGCCCATCGTCTTCGATGCGTCCAATCACCGGCACCGGCAGGGCACGCAAGGCAGCGGCGAGGTGCGTCAGCGCGGCGCCGCGCCCCTTGCCGCGCGCAGCGAGCGGCGCGATGGCCAGTCCCGCGCTCGGCAGCTTTTCGAGTGGTTGCGCACCCGAACCGATTTCGCTGGCGCAATCGATCAGCGTCAAGTCTGCCCAACCGGCGAGACGCGCCGCGAGCATCGGCTGCACCTCGCGGGCGCTCGCGCGAATCGCCGCGGGCGTGCGCGTGAGCAGACGCAAGGTCGGCAAACGCTCACACAGGCGCGCCGGGTCGAGATACAGGCGCAACACCGCTTCGAGCGCCGCCAGGGTCATCTTGTCCACGCGCAAGGCACGCTTCAAGGGATTGCGCTTGATCTTCGCGATCAAATCAGCGCGCCCGGCGATGATGCCCGCCTGCGGGCCGCCGAGCAGCTTGTCGCCGCTGAAGGTGACGAGATCAGCGCCCTGTACCAGCGTGCCCTGCACGGTGGGCTCACGCGGCAGGCCATGCGCGGCAAGATCAATCAGTGAGCCGGCACCGAGGTCGTTGACAAAAGGAATGCCACGCGCCTGACACAAGGCCGCAAGCTCATTCTCGGGCACCGCAGCCGTGAAGCCTTGCACGATGAAGTTGCTGGTGTGCGCCTTCATCACCAGCGCGGTCTTGGCATGGATTGCGTTCGCGTAATCGGCCAGATGGGTGCGGTTGGTGGTGCCCACCTCGATGAGCCTGCAGCCCGCGCGCGCCATGATGTCGGGCAGGCGGAACGCACCGCCGATCTCGATCAGCTCACCGCGTGACACCGGCACTTCGCGCTTGTTGGCCAGCGCGTTGAGCACCAGCAGCACAGCGGCCGCATTGTTGTTGACCACGGTCGCGGCCTCGGCACCGGTGAGACGCTGGATCAAAGCTTCGATATGATCGTCGCGGTCGCCGCGCTTGCCGGTGCCCAGGTCAAACTCCAGATTGCTCGCGCCTGCTGCTACGGCCGCGATCGCGTCGATTGCCTCGCGCGGCAGTGGCGCACGACCGAGATTGGTGTGGAGCACCGTGCCGGTGAGGTTGAAAACCGGGCGCAGACTGGGGGCGAAACAGCTCTCGACGCGCGCGCCGGCACCATCGAGCACCGCCTCCTCTGTCGCGCCGGCGCAGGATGCCGCACGCATTGCTTCGATTTCCGCACGAATCGCATCAACCAGCGCGGGCCTGCCGAAACGGTCGATCAGTGCGGCAGCCCGCACGTGGTTGGCGACGCGATCTACCGAAGGGAAGCGTGGTTGCTGTTTCGCAGAAGCAGGCATGGGCGCGCACGGCGCTGATGAAGACATGAACGAGAACAGATTCGGTGACGGTGCCTGCGGATGGTAGCCCATTCGACGGACGATGACACGCGCCACCTCCGGGCCGACGCGATTGCGCTGGCCCGGCAGGGCTCGGATCAGGCGCGGCTGGGCAACTCCGCAGTCGCGTGCCCCTGAATCGACAACTCGCCATCCTGGTTATTTCCGATGAGCGCGAACTCGACCAGCTTCTTGCCGTCCTTCACGTACTTCTTGGTCACGCTGCCGTCGATGTAGAGCGTGTCGCCTTCGGGGTTGTGACGGCGGATTTGCGTGTAGAGCTTGCGCAACTCGCCGTCATCGCCAATCCAGTTGGTCACTGCGTGCGAGAGCCACGAGCAGCGCTCCGGGCCGTAGTCGTAGGCGCCGGGCGCGCCGACCTTGTGGGCGAACTCCTCTTCCCAGTGCACACGCTCGGGGCAGTCAGGCACACCGTAGCGATTCTTGATGCCGGTGTTGGGATGCTTGGAGATCATCTTGTATGCGAGCTTGTGGGCGCGGATGTAGAGGCCGCCCCAGCCCTGCGTGTAGCAGATGAAACCGGTCACCGTCATCGGCCCCTTGACCATGGTCGGCAGTTTGTCGCCTTCGTTGACGTCTTCCCAATAGCGCGGCGTGCTGCCGCGAATTTCTTCTTTTGCATACAAGTCGTAAATCTTGTCCATCTCATCCTGCGTGTAGACCTTGCGGTCTTTGCCCTTCATGTGGTCGTACTTGGTGCCGGACTCGCGCGCCATGTCGCGGTCGGTGCGAAAACACCAGGAGTCGGCTGCCGCCAGTTGCGTGCCGGTCTCGTCGAAAAAATCGACGTGGTAAATCTGCTGGATCGAGCGGCCCGCAAACTTGGTTTTGTGTTCGATCAGGTCCTTGAGATACGCCACGGTGGAGATCTGTGCATTGCGGCGGATCGGACTCATCCAGTTGAAGTCGGTGCCTGCGAACATGGCATGCACGCCGGGCAGGCCGCCGACATAGCCGCTGATGATGCGGCTGCAGGCGAAGATGAACGACGGCGGCGCGATCATGCCGCCGTAGCGCGTGGTCTTGGCGTAATCGGGGTCACACCAGAGCGGATTGTCGTCACCGATGCCGTGCGCGTAGTGGCGGATGTTGTCGCGCGTCGCCTCGTAACACCAGGGTTCGAGCGTGTTTTCGATCTTGACGCCGATGCGGCCGCGCAGATCATCAAGGGCGGCTTCGTTGATACCGACAAATTCGCGTTGCAGGGTTTCAGACATGTTGACTCCGTGGATAAGACAAAGTGATGGGCGTGAATCCGGGTGTGGTGACTACGGTGCTGCTTGCAGGGCCAGTGCTGCCTGATCGCGCAGCACCTTGCGGTTGATTTTTCCGGCGGGAGTTTTCGGTAAAGAGGCCACGAATTCGATCTGGCGCGGATACTCGTGTTGCGACAACTGCTTTTTCATGAATGCCTGAAGATCGGCTTCCAGAGCGGCTCCTGGCGTGATTGCCGTCGCGTGCACACCCTGGCTCGTGGCCGCAGGCGCTACCGTTGCCACGCTGTCAGTCTCGACGCCACGCGCCACGATGTACGCGCGCACCACCTGGCCGCGCAGGGCATCGGGCACGCCGATCACCGCTGCTTCGAGCACGGCCGGGTGTTTCATCAGGCTGTTTTCGATTTCGACCGCGCTCATGGTCCACCCGGCCGAAATGATGACGTCGTCCGAGCGACCGTCGTGAAAGAAGTAGCCGTCGTCATCGACGCGGCCGCGATCCTTGACGAAGAACCACTCGCCCTTGCGCTTGACCGCGATTTCGCCTGACTCGTTTGCGGGCTTGCGATTGCCCTCGCGGTCGATCACCGCGACCTCCATGCCCGGTGCGGGCTTGCCGAGGGCGCCGGGCTTGACGCGGTAATCATCGAAGCCGGGATAGTTGACGATCAGCACGCCGACTTCGGTCGAGCCATACATGCTGCAAGCCGGGCTGCCCAAGGTGCGTTCGGCCCAGGCGGCGGTCTCGTCATCAATCGGCTCGCCGGTGAAGGACATCTTCGGTATCTGCAGGCGCCCGGGTTCGAGCAGACCCGCATTGCGGATCATGCGATAGACCGTCGCGGCGGCGGCGAAGTTGTCGATCTTCAATTCGCCCAGCGCTTCGACGATGCGTGCCGCATCAAATTTGCCCGAGTAGCTGCCGATGTGAATCCCGAGCGCGAGCGGCGCAATGGTGCCGTGCCACAGGCCATGGCCCCAGGCCGGCGACGACGGACAAAAGTAGCGATCATCGGGTCGCAGGCCAATGCCGTAGAGCGCGGCAATCATCAAGGTAACCACGGCGCGGTGCGAGTGCTTGACTGCCTCGGGCAACTCGCGCGTGGTGCCCGAGGTGTACTGGAACACCGCGAGGTCGCTGGCACGGGTGTCTGACACAAAGTCGGGGCTTTGCGCGGCCACCTCGTTCCAGAATGCGGCATTGACGCGCACCACTTCGGTATCACCAAACGGGCCCGCGACTGCGGAGTCTTCCGCCACCAGCAGCAGGCGCGGCTTGCAATCATTGACGCGCAGGGCCAGACCCTCGGGTCCGAACAGCGTGAACAGCGGCACGCCGATGGCGCCGCGTTTGACCGCACCAAACAGCGCAACATAAAACCCGAGCGAAGGCTCGAGCATCACCGCGACGCGGTCGCCCTTGACCACCCCACGCTTGGCCAGCCAGTTGGCAAAACGCCCGGTGAGCTCGGCCAGCTCGGCGAAGCTGTGATGTTCAAGCCGGCCATCAGCGAACTTGATGCTCACCGCCGTGCCGCGTGCACGATGGCGGTCGAGGCACTCGTGCGCAAGATTCATGCGTTCGGCGTTGCCGTCAAACAATTCCCACAGCCGCGGCCACGAAAACATGGCGAGGGCTTGTGCATGCGAGCGCATCGCGGTGATCGGCGTGGGTAAGGTATTGGTGAGGGTCGATGTCATTTGCCACCCTTGCCGGTCTTGCGCTGGGTGATCACTGCGCCGGCCGCGATCAGGTTCTCGATGTCTGCCGGGCTATAACCCGCAGCGCCGAGCGCTTCGGCGGTGTGCTGGGCAAAACGTGGCGGCGCCTTGCTCACGGCACCGGGCGTGCGCGCGAGCTTGATGGGCAGCCCGAGCAGCGCCGCGCCGTCGATATCGACTTTCATCTTGCGGTGCGCAGTGTGCGCATGCTGCACTGACTGGCCCACTGTCTGCACCGGCCCGGCCGGCACACCGGCTGCCATGAGCTGCGCGCACAGGGGCGCGGAATCGAACTTCCCGAGCGCATCTTCAATCGCGGCGCGCATCGCTGCGCGGTTGGCCATGCGCGCACGGCCATCACGAAAGCGCGCGTCCTCGTGCCACTCCGGGTGGCCGATGGCGGCGCTGAATTTGCGGAACTGTCCGTCGTTGACCACGCCGAGAAAAATCTCGCCATCGCGCGCCGTGTATTTGTCGTAGGGCGAAATATTGGGGTGGCCGCTGCCGGTGCGTCCCGGCACCTTGCCTGACGCCATCCAGTTGGCCGCGTGCGGAATCAGCAAACTCATGGCGGTGTCGTACAGGCACGCCTCGATCAACTGGCCCCGGCCCGAACGCGTGCGCTCGGCCAGCGCTGTCATCACACCGAACGCCGAATGCAGGCCGGTGACGATGTCAACCAGAGGAATGCCGATGCGCGTGGCGCCGCCGCCGGCATCACCGTTGATGCTCATCAGCCCGCTCATTGCCTGCAGCACCGCGTCATAGCCGGGCAGGCCGCCGAGCGGGCCATCGAGCCCGAAGCCGGTGATGCGGCAGTAAATCAGGCGCGGAAAGCGCGCTGCCAACACGTCCTGATACCCCAAGCCCCACTTCTCCATGGTGCCGGGCAGGAAGTTTTCAATCAGCACGTCGGTGCCTTCGAGCAGGCGCAGCAGCACTGCGCGCGCCTCCGGGTGATTGAGATCGAGGGAGATCGCCTGCTTGTTGCGGTTGATGCTCATGAAGTAGGCGGCATCGTCGCCCACAAAGGGCGGCCCGAGCAGGCGCGTCTCGTCACCCTGCGGCGGTTCGATCTTGAGAACGGCGGCGCCCTGGTCGCCCAGCATCTGCGCGCAGTAGGGGCCGGCCAGCACGCGCGACAGGTCGAGCACGCGCAGGCCGGTGAGTGCGCCTGGCGTCTCGGGCAGCGCGGTCGCAAGCGTCGTGCCGCTTGGGCTATTTGCTGCGGAATCAGGCGTGGTCATGTCTGGCGACTATTGTTTGACAAGATTCGACAGCAGATGGTGCATCAAGGCGGCTGCCGGCGGAGCGGGCAAGCCACATGCTGTTTTACTATGTAAAAATTGCGTTGTCTCTTGGGATGTCCCCGCATGCACCCCTCCTACCCCGCCGAATCACACTTGCCATGCCTATGTCCGCTGCTGCGACCGTCCTCAACTTGCCCTTGGTGCGCGGCACCCAGAGCATCGCGCGCGCTGCTACGCTGCTGCGCGCCGTGGCAGCGCGGCCGCAGCAAGGCTGGCGCCTCACGGATCTGGCCGCCCACTGCAGCCTTGACAAGGGCAGCGCCCATCGCATGCTGGCGGGCCTCGTGCGTGAACGCATGATCACGCAGCGCGCGGGCGACCGTCACTATTTGCCCGGCCCGCTGCTGTTTGAACTAGGGCTGGGCGTTACCCAACTGGGCGACTTTCGCGCCCGTGCCATGCCGGCCCTGACGCGCATTGCGCGCGCCGCTCCAGGTGTCGCCTTCCTCTATCTCTTGAGCGGCGAAGAGTTTGTGTGCGCCGCGCGCGTGGGCCCGAGCACCCTCAAGGGACTGTCGATCGAAGTGGGCACGCGCCGCCCGCTGGCGGTCGCTGCGGGCGGTGTTGCGCTGCTGCTGGCCCTTCCTGAGCGCGCGCAGCGCGCGGTGATCGCCGCCAATCTGCGGCAGATTGCCGCATGGGGCGCGGAGCGCCGCCATGCGGTGCAGACCATGCTGCGCCGCTCGCGCCGGGCCGGCTATGCGCTCAACCTCGCTGACGTGGTGCCGGGCATTCATTCGATCGCGGTGCCGCTGCCCGATGCAGCGGGCCGCAGCTTTGCCTCGCTCAGTGTGAGTGGTGCCGCCGACACCCTGCCACGCGCCCGGCTCGATGCACTTGCCGAGGTGTTGCGTCGTGAAGCCCGGGGACTGGCGCCGGGTCGTTCAGACCAGATTCAATAGACCACCGACCCAGGAACCGCTCCAGGAGCGCTTCTGCGCGGCCAGTCGGCCGTCAGCCCCGATCCATGCGCTTCTCGGAAGGAACGATCGTGCGATCAAGCGGCGCCAGCCGCTCCGCCAGTACTGCCTTGAGCACCTTGCCTGACGAATTGCGCGGCAAGGAGTCGACCATGTGGAGCAGGCGCGGCTGCTTGTAGGGCGCAAGCCGGGTGCTGCACCAGGCACGCAAGGTATCCGGATCGGGGATCGGCGCGTCCGTTCTGATGACGACAAACGCGGCGATTTCTTCGCCGAGTCCTGCGGCAGCAACGCCCGTCACTGCCGCGTCGTGTACCGCCGGATGCGCGCGCAGCACCGCTTCGACTTCTTCGGGGTAGATGTTGATGCCGCCACGAATGATCATGTCCTTGGCGCGCCCGGCGAGAGTGAGAAAGCCCGCGGCGTCGAGGCGTGCGAGGTCGCCGGGATAGAACCAGCCGGCGTGAAACGCGTCGTTTGATGCGGCCTCATCACGATAAAAACCGGTGGCGCAGCCGGGACTGCGGTACCGCAACAGCCCGACGGATCCCGGCGGCAACAACTGATGCGCGTCATCGACGATCTGCACTTCGACGCCATGCACCGCGCGCCCGACCGAGTCGGCATGCGCGTCGATGTCGGCGGCGGTGAGCAAACTCACACCGCCGCCTTCAGTCGAAGCGTAGTACTCGCAAAAACGCGGGTTGAGGCGGGCGCGGATCGCGATGCGCTCGTCAGGCATCAACGGCGCACCGCTGGAAAACAGCAGACGCAAGCGCGCGAGCGCCGGGGCATCGGCACACTCGGCCAGCAGGCGGCGCAGCTGCGTGGGCACCAGAAACAGGGTCGAGGCCTGCTCACATGCGAGCGTGTCGAGCAAAGCGGCGGGATCAAACGGCGGCGGCGCCAGCACCACCTTGCCACCGGCATACAGCGTGGACCAGACAAAGGTGCGGCCCGCGCCGAAGTACAGCGGGGTCGCGCACACGAAGCAGTCGTCGGCCACGAAACCGAGGTTGATCCAATGGGTGCGAAAGCGCGCCAGGAAATGTGCGTGGGTGATGCGTGGCCCCTTGGGACGGCCGGTGGTGCCGGATGACAGCGAAACCAGCAGCGGCGTGGCGCCACCCGGCGCGATCACGGTGTCAGGTCTCACTGTGGCAGCGGCGCCCAGCCAGGCCGCGTCGATCGTCAGGTTGCGCGAGCCGCTGATCAGGTGCCCCGCCTCGACGAGCACACAGTCCGCGCCAAAGTGGGTGGCCACGCGTTCCTGTTCGCCCGCGGTCCAGCGATGGTCGAGCGGCAGCATCACGGCACCGATGCGTGCCAGCGCCAGCATCACGATGACGTGGGTGGCATGGTCGCCCAGGGCCACGCCGATCAACTGCCGCGGGGCAATGCCCGACACGCGCAGTTGCGTGGCGGTACGGGCAATGCGCGTGGCCAGTTGAGCGTGGGTCAGGCGCAACGGCCCGTCAATCAGGGCTTCTGCGTCGGGCCGCGTGCGTGCGTGCTGGTCCTGTGCCGCAGCGAGGTTGGCCGCCGCGTCGACCGGTGCCGGCGTCACAGCTTGTACAAACGCAGCGCGTTGTCGCGCAGCACCTTGCGCCGCACTTCGGGCTTGAGGGCGATGGCATCGAAGTCGGCGCGCGTGCGCTCGATGGGCAGCACCGGAAAATCGGTGCCGAAAATCACCTTGTTCTGCCCGTAGCTGTTCATGTATTTGATGAACGCTTCGGGCCAGTACGAGGGCCGGTGCGCATCGCATCCAATGTAAATGTTGGCGTGCTTCCACGCCATCGCGATCATCTCGTCCGTCCACGGGATGCCGACGTGAATCCCGACAATCTTGAGCTCGGGAAAATCGCAGGCTACCGCATCGAGCGTGATCGGCCGGCCGGTGCTGCGGCGCGGATAGGACGCGTCATAGACCATTGACTGCCCGACCTGCATCTGAATCGGAATGTCGAGCTCGACACACTTGGCGTAGAACGGGTAGTAGCGCGCGTGGTCAGGCGACAACTCAAACCAGTGCGGATAGGTATGCGCGCCGATGAAACCGTATTCACGTACCGCAGTCTCGAGCGCACGCACGCCATCCATGCCTTCGGTCGGATCGACGCCGGCGAGGCCGGAGAAGCGCGCCGGATATTTCTGCACGGCATCGGCAACCAGCTCATAGGGCACGTGATAGCAGGCCGGGTGATGTTTGACGCCGACCTTGGCCGCGATCAGGAAGGCGCGCTCGGTGCCCGCTGCATTCATCTGCGCCAACATCGCTTCGAGGCTGACCGGTGCGAACGATTGCGGTGCGACGCGCATCTTGTCGACATAGAACTTCTTGCGGTCCGGCTGCAGCGCCAGCGCTTCGGCGGTACGGATGTTGACTACTGCATCGATGGCGGCAATGTCGTGGCTCATTTGATTTCCTGCTCGCGACCGGTGTGGCCGGTAAGGCCGCGCAGAGAAGCACGTGCGCCGCAACGACGGATCAATCCCATGTCACACCGGTCTTCTTGACGATGCGACCCCAGCGCTCATGCTCTGCGAGCGCAAACGCGCGCACCTGCTCCAGCGACATCGGTGCCGCGTCGACGCTGGCATCAGCGAAACGCTGGCGCACCTCGGGCAGATTGAGGATGCGAACCAGCTCACGATTGAGCGTCTCCTGCACTTCGCGCGGCACGGCCGATGCAGTGAAGATCGAGAACCACACGCTGATGTCGAAATCCTTATAGCCCGCTTCAACCATGGTTGGCACGTCGGGCAGTTGGGCTGCCCGTTTGGCCGTGGTGACAGCGAGGGCGCGCAATTTTCCGCCGCGTATGTGCGGCAACACCACCGCAAGATTGGATGTCATCACCGGCACGCGCCCGCCAATCACGTCCTGCAAGGCCGGCACATCACCCTTGTAGGGCACGTGGGTCATGTTGATGCCGGCCGCGTCGTTGAGCATTTCGCCGGCCAAGTGCAGCGAGGTGCCCTGTCCGGGCGAAGCGTAGGCGAGCGGCTGTTTTTTCCCGAGGGCGACCAATTCGGCGATGGTCTTCACCGGCACTTCGCTGCCGACCACGATCACATTGGGCACGATGCCGACCAGCGACAACTGGGTCAGATCCTTGAGCGCGTCGTAGGGCAGCTTGGCTGTCAGATGCGGATTGATGGCGAAACTGTTGGTCGCCGAGATGCCCATTGTGTAGCCGTCGCCCGGAGCCTTGGCTACGGCCTCGACACCGATGTTGCCGCCCGCGCCGGCGCGGTTTTCGACCACGACTGACTGCTTGAATTGCTCCGACATTTTTTGCGCGACCAGACGCGCCATCATGTCGGTGGTGCCGCCCGCCGGGTAAGGCACGATGAGGCGCAGCGGCTTGTTGGGGAAGGGTTGCGCTTGCGCGACGGTGGCAGAGGGGACACACAGCATGACGGCCGCCCAAGCAGCAAGCGCCGTGACGCTGCCGCTGCGCATGCCGCACAGCTTGGCGCGCAACCTGCTGCGCAACCAGGCTTGCAACAACCAGTACAGCGGCAGGGCATCCACAAAGTGACGCAAGACAAGGGGTGAACGAGGCTGCCGCTTCATGTGAAATCCCTTTGCAAGACTGCTCTCGTGCAACGCTAATTCGCCGTCGCGCCCGAATCCTTGACCACCTTGGCCCAGCGCGTGATTTCCATTTTCACGTGGGCATCGAGTTCCGCCGGCGTGGAGCCGACGATGTCGTAACCCGCCGCTTCAATCTTCTCTTTCGCGTCGGGCGCACGCATTGCCTTGATGAACTCGGCGTTGAGACGCTGCACGATCGGCGCGGGGGTGCCAGCAGCGGCGAAGATGCCGTACCAGACCGACACATCGAAGCCGGCCACGCCCGACTCGGCAATCGTCGGCACGTCGGGCAGGATGCGCGAGCGCTTCGCCGTGGAGACCGCCAGCGCGCGAAATTTGCCGCCCTGAATCTGCGCGAGGGACGATGACATCGAGTCGAACATGACATCCACTTCACGCCCGAGCAAGCCGGTGATGGCCGGGCCGCTGCCCTTGTACGGCACGTGCGTCATGTTGACGCCGACGACAGACTTGAAATATTCGACCGCAAGATGGCTGGTATTGCCAGGGCCGGCCGAGGCGTAGTTGAGCTTGCCGGGGTTGGCCTTGGCGAAGGCGATCAAGTCCGCCATTGATTTGATCGGCGATTGCGCATGCACCACCACCGCGAGCGGCAGCGTGGCGGCGAGCGTGATCGAGGCGAAGTCCTTGACGGTGTCGTAGGGCAGCTTCGACATGAGGGTCGCGTTCACGGCATGGGCGGTGAGCAGCATCACGATGTTGTAGCCGTCGGGCGCGGACTTGGCGACAAAGTCGGCGCCGATGGTCGAGCCGCCGCCGGGCTTATAGTCGATGAACACTGACTGGCCCATCAACTTGGTGAGTTCATTGGCAATCGGGCGCGCGAGGATTTCCGAGCTGCCGCCGGGTGGATAGGGCATGACGAAACGGACCGGTTTGGCCGGGTAGGCTTGGGCTTGTGCCCGTGCCGCACCGGGCCACTGTGCAGTGAGGGCACCGGTGCCGAGGGCGCCGAGCAGCTTGCGTCGATTATTCAAGGGTGTCTCCGTGGCCTTCAGGGGCGTGCTGGAAATTGCATTGGACGGGTCGAACTGACCGGAGTCTGATGAATATGGTGATTGTAGGCGCGGTTTTAGGGCGCGAATGGTGCGGCGCATTCGCGCACCCGCTTGCCGCGCATTCGCCCCTGCTGCGCCGCTTTTCCAGATTTCCCAACGCAGCCGCCGTTTTGATGCGAAAAACGCACACTTTGCCGGAAAAACCACCGATTTAAGGCAAATACGCCGGGAATCGATTGCCAAAAGTGCTCGCAGAGTGCATAGTGCGCAGTTACGATTTTCAAGTAGTGTCGTTGTTGTTTGGATCCGTACCCCGCACTTGCAGTTTCGCGGTTGTCTGGCACACCTTCATCATCCCGCCGTCTTGACCATCGTTTCCCGAGAGATTTTCAAATCTCTTCATTTTATTTTTTAGGATATCAAGACATGGCAACAGGTGTGGTTAAGTGGTTCAATGACTCCAAGGGTTTCGGTTTCATCACTCCCGATGGCGGCGGCAACGACCTCTTCGCGCATTTTTCGGCAATCCAGAGCGCCGGCTTCAAGACGCTCAAAGAGAACCAAAAAGTCAGCTTTGACGTGACAACCGGCCCCAAAGGCCAGCAAGCGTCGAACATCAAAGGCGTCGAGTAAACCTTGTCCGGCCCGGCCGGACTGCTCTACTGAAGAGCCCGGCCACGCGCCGGGCTTTTCTTTTTTACCTTTACCGCAATGCCCAGGAGTTGTGCAATTGGCAAAAGAAGAACTAATTGAAATGGAAGGCGTGGTCGCCGAGGTGCTGCCGGATTCGCGCTATCGGGTGACGCTTGAGACCGGCCATGAAGTGATCGCCTACACCAGCGGGCGCATGCGCAAACACCACATCCGCATTCTCGCAGGCGACAAGGTATCGCTTGAGTTATCGACTTACGATTTGTCGAAAGGGCGCATCACCTTCCGCCACCTTGAGCGGCAGGCTACTCCCGGGCCGAAGCGCCAGTTCAACAGCGGGCAGCGGCGCAAGTAAGTCTTCACCTGCCGTTTTGCGGCAACGCGTTCGTACGCCACACGCGCTGGTCGTACGGCAAAGATAGATCCCGGTGACTGAAACGTGCGCGGCGCTCGACGGCTTCGCACCCGCAGCGCAGCGTCTCTGATAGGCCAGCGCTACAGCCTGATCGGCAGCGCGCGTACCGGATTGCCGGTGAGTTTCAACAACGCGTTCGCCACGGCGGGCGCCACCGGCGGCGTCGCTGGCTCGCCCACACCGCTTGGCACGCCCGCCGACACCACGGCGTAAGTCTCGACCTGCGGCGCGTCTTTCATGCGCAGCATCTCGTAGCTGTCGAAGTTTTTCTGCTTCACCGCGCCGGCGTCGATGGTGATCTCGCCATAGAGCGCCGCAGTAAGGCCGTAGACGATGCCCGACTCCATCTGCTGCGCGACGATGTCGGGGTTGACCACGACGCCACAGTCGATGGCGCACACGACGCGATGCACGCGCGGTTTTTTGTCTTCGATGGACACTTCCACGACCTGCGCGACGATGCTGCCAAACGACTCATGCAGCGCTACGCCGCGTGCGCGCCCGGCTGGAAGCGGTTTCCCCCAGCCGGCTTTTTCTGCCGCGAGATTTAGCACCGCAAGATGACGCGGATGATTTTTCAACAGATTGCGCCGGTAGTCGAGCGGGTCTTTGCCGGTTTTGGCCGCAAGTTCGTCGAGAAAATGCTCGGCGAAAAACGCATTTTGTGAATGCCCGACCGAACGCCAAAATCCGAGCGGCACCGGGTGATTGACCTGCGCGTGCTCAATGCGCACGTGGGGAATTTCATAAACCTTATCGGCCAGCCCTTCAGCACTGGTGCGGTCCGGTCCGGCGGGCGGGAAACCCAGGCGCGCCGTCATCGAATGAATCACCGAGCCGCTCGCGCTCCTGGAGCGCCACCACACCACATTGCCCGCGCCATCAAGGCCCGCTGTGAGTTGCGCCAGCGCGGCGGGTCGGTACATGTCGTGCGTGGTGTCTTCTTCGCGGCTCCAGATCAATTGCACCGGGCGGCCACCAGTGGTTTTCGCCAGTTCGACAGCCTGCACCACCATGTCCATCTCGCCGCGCCGGCCGAAACCGCCGCCGAGGAAGGTCGAATGCACCGTCACCTGATGCGTTTTCACGCCCGCGGCCTTGCCGGCGATCCACTGCGCAATCGACGGTGCCTGGGTCGGCACCCACACTTCGACCTCGCCATCTTCACGGATCCATGCGGTGCAGTTTTGCGGCTCCATGGTGGCGTGGGCGAGGTAGGGCACGCGGTATTCCGCAGTGACTTCCTGAATCGACAAGGACAGGGCTTCGCCCATCGCGCCACGCGAGAAATAGGTGTGCGCACTGCCGGCATCGAGGGCCTTGCGATAGTCGTTGAAGATGGTGGCACTGTCGAGACCTGCGCTGGTCTTGCCATCCGCATTGTTCTTGGTGTCCCACACAATGTCGAGCGCATCGGCCGCGCGCTTGGCCTGCCACCACGCATCGGCAACCACCGCGATGCCGCATTGCGCGCCAGCCATGCCGGGAACCAGCGGCACCACCGCCTTGACGCCGGGCATGCCCTCGGCCCCGTTCGCGTAAAACTTGCTCCAGCCCGCACCAAACACCGGCGCCATGCGCACCGTTGCGTAGAGCATGTTGGGCAGGCGCACATCGAGGCCAAACTCGGTCTCGCCAGTCACCTTGGCGCGCGTGTCAAGGCGCGGCATGCTCTTGCCAATGAGCGTGAACTCTTTAGCGTCCTTGAGCTTGACCGGCAAAGACGGCGCGAACTTCGCCGCTGCCGCCGCGAGTTCGCCAAAGCTCGCCTTGAGACCCGAGCTATGCACCACCCAGCCCTTCACTGTCTTGCAGGCGCTGGCATCGGCCTTGAAGCGCACCGCCGCCGCCTGGATCAGCATGTCGCGTGCGGCAGCGCCGGCGTTGCGCATCGGCTCCCACGCATCCTTCACGCTCGACGAGCCGCCGGTGATCATGATGCCGAGTTCACGCCCTACCTTGCGCGCAAGCCAGGCTTTCACTTGTGGGCCGGGGCCGGTCTCATCGGGGTGCGCCGCCGCGTTGGCGGCCATCACCTCGACATTGCCGTACATCTTGTCAACCGGTGCCTGCTCGAACGCCACTTGCGACCAGTCGCAACCAAGCTCTTCAGCCACCAGCATCGGCAGCGCCGTGTAAATGCCCTGGCCCATCTCGGCGCGCGGCACCGCGATGGTGACCACACCTTCGCTGGAAATTTTTAGCCAGCCATTGAGCTGCACTTCGCCGCGTGCGAGCGGCATCGATTCGGCATCCGCGTTGAGACGCGCACGCGGCGGGCGCACGCCCCAGCCCACGATGAGTGCTCCGGCGATGCCGGAACCGGCGAGGAGGAAAACGCGGCGATTCATTTGGCGCCTCCTGCCGGGGCGGCGGCGGGTGTGGTGCCGGTTACGGCGGCTGGCGCAGTAGCGGCTGCAACCGGTGCCGGTGACGCCGCCGGCACAACGCCCACTGCAGGGGGTGTCTGGCTGTCAGCCGCTCCCACCAACAGTTTCGGCGCATCGCTGCGTGCGGCCGTGTGAATCGCCGCACGAATGCGCTGATAGGTGCCGCAGCGGCAGATGTTGGTGATCTCTTTATCAATATCGGCATCGCTCGGTGCCGGATTGTTCGCGAGCAGAGCCGCAGCCGCCATCAGCATGCCGCTTTGGCAATAGCCGCACTGCGGCACCTGATGGCTCACCCAAGCCTCTTGCAAGGCGGACAGCTTGCCGCTGGCTGCGTCTTCCATGCCTTCGATGGTGCGCACTTTCTTCCCGGCCAGCGTACCCGCCGGCGTCACGCAGGCGCGCACTGCCACGCCATTGACATGCACGGTGCAGGCACCGCACAAGGCGACGCCGCAACCAAACTTGGTGCCGGTGAGGTTAAGTTCGTCGCGCAGCACCCACAGCAGCGGAGTGTCGGGGGCCGAGCGCGCCTGCCGCTGCGCGCCGTTTACGTTGAGAGTGAGCATTGCCAGTCCTGAAAATTGAAACGCAGGCGACAGTGTAATGAATCCAGCGCGGACTGAGCGCCTCCCATCGCGCGCTTAGCCGGCCGCGTTGGCCGGGTCTTCTTCGGTAGCGCCCCACGCGGCGTCAAGCCGCTGCATGTTCTCCAGCATCTTGAGCAGATAGTGCAATGTGTGTGTGACGTCGTTGATCGAGAAGCCGCTGAGTGTCTCTTCGTAATAGGCGTGGATTTTTGGCAATGCCAGGTTCTGCCAGACATGGCGGCCTGAGCTTGTCATGGTGACCACGCGCGAGCGCCGGTCACGGCCATCGGGTGCAATCGCCACATGGCCCTCGCGCTCCATGCGGCCGATCAGTCCCGACAGGTTTTGCCGGCTCACCATCAGGTAGCGTGCCAGGTCGCCGATGCTCATGCCACCCTGTGCCTTGTCGCGCGACAAGGCCCCGAGCACCGCCCACTGCTGGGTCGTCAGGCCTTCGGCTTCGACCGCTCTGCTGCCGGTTTTATGCAACATGTTTGCGCATTGATAGAGCCGGAAGAACAGACGGTTGGCCATGTCAATTTTGGCTGGCAAGGATTTTTTCATGACATTTGCTCTGTATTGTTAGGGAAAATATTGTACATGGTCAAAAAAAGTGCTTGCAACGAAATCCTCATTTATTTAATATGAGTAAATATATTGACATAAATAAGCGACTTGTGCCATGATTCCCACATACCCTGAACCTCGACACGGAAAGGATTCACCATGAACCGATTCGACAATCAAACCATCGTCGTCACCGGCGGCGGCGGCGGCATCGGCGGCGCAACCTGCCAGCGCTTTGGCGCTGAGGGCGCGCGCGTGGCGGTGTTCGACTTGAACCTCGACGCGGCTGAAAAAGTGGCTGCGTCGATCCACTCCGCAGGCGGTGAGGCTCAGGCTTTTCGCTGCGACATCACTGATCGTGCCAGCGTCAATGCCGCAGTAGCCGCCACCGAAGCGCAACTCGGCCCCATTGACGTGCTGGTCAACAACGCCGGCTGGGACGTGTTCAAGCCCTTCACCAAGACCGAGCCGGCGCAGTGGGACAAGCTGATCGCGATCAACCTCACCGGCGCGCTGCACATGCACCATGCCGTGCTGCCCGGTATGGCGGCGCGCAAGAAGGGCCGCATCGTCAACATTTCGTCCGACGCCGCGCGCGTCGGCTCCTCGGGTGAGGCGGTGTATGCGGCCTGCAAGGGCGGTCTCGTCGCGTTCTCGAAAACTATCGCACGCGAGCATGCGCGCCACGGCATCACCGTCAACGTGGTCTGCCCTGGCCCGACCGCCACGGCGCTGTTCGACGACTACAAGCAAGGCGCCGGCAACCCGGAGAAGCTGATGGAGGCATTCACACGTGCCATCCCGCTTGGGCGCATCGGCCAGCCCGGCGATTTGCCCGGCGCGGTACTGTTTTTCGCCAGCGAAGACGCCGCTTACGTCACCGGACAGGTGCTAAGCGTGTCCGGCGGTTTGACCATGAACGGTTAAGGAGATTATTCATGAAATTTGAAGACATCCTGTACGAGAATCGCAATGGCGTGGCCTGGATCACCATTAACCGGCCCGACAAGCTGAACGCCTTTCGCGGCACCACCTGCGACGAACTCATCAAGGCGCTCAACAAGGCCGGCTACGACAAGAGCATCGGTGCCATCGTGCTGGCTGGCGCGGGCGAGAAAGCGTTCTGCACCGGTGGTGACCAGTCGGCGCACGACGGCAACTACGACGGGCGCGGCACCATCGGCCTGCCGATGGAAGAGTTGCACGATACGATCCGCAATGTGCCCAAGCCAGTGATCGCGCGCGTGCAGGGCTTCGCCATCGGCGGCGGCAATGTGCTGTGCACGATTTGCGACCTGACGATCTGCTCCGAAAAAGCCATCTTCGGCCAGGTAGGCCCGAAGATGGGTTCGGTCGATCCGGGCTATGGCACCGCTTTTCTCGCACGCGTGGTCGGCGAGAAAAAGGCGCGCGAAATCTGGTATCTCAACAAGCGCTACTCGGGCGCCGAAGCCGTCGCCATGGGCCTGGCCAACATCTGTGTGCCGCCAGAGCAGCTCGATGCCACCGTGCAGGAGTGGGCCGAGACCATCTGCGAGCGCAGCCCGACTGCCATCGCCATCGCCAAGCGCAGCTTCAACATGGACACGGCACATCAGGCCGGCATCGCTGGCATGGGCATGTACGCATTGAAGCTCTACTACGACACCGAAGAGTCGCGCGAGGGCGTCAATGCGCTCAAAGAGAAGCGCAAGCCCGAGTTCCGCAAATACGCGAAGTAATCAGCCGCCGCATCACGGCGAGCTCTCACCTGTCCCCCCATACCGCCCTCTCTCGCGCGGAGTGCAAACGATGCAGACCGATCTCGATCAGCAGGACGGAGTAGTGTGGCGGCCGGACGCAGCCACGGTGGAGGGCGCGAACCTCACGCGCTTCATGCGCTCGCTCGGGGTGGGCAGCTTGGGGGTAAGCGGCTCGGCGCTGAGCAACTTCGAGGCGCTCAACGCACGCGCCAATCAAGACCCGGCGTGGTTCCACGATGCACTGATTCGCTTTCTCGACTACCGCTTCCTGCAACCCTACGAGTGCGTGCTCGACCTGGGCGATGGTGCACCCTTCGCGCACTGGTGCGTGGGCGGCGTAACCAACGTGGTACTCAATTGCCTCGACCGGCATCGCGGCACGGCGCGTTACGATCAACCAGCGCTGATCTGGGAAGGCGAGGACGGCAGCACCTCAACCTGGACCTTCGCCGATCTGGACCGCGAAACCTGTCAGCTTGCCTGGGGTCTCAAGCGCATTGGTCTCGTTCAGGGCGACGTGGTCGGCATGTATCTGCCCAATCTTCCGCATGCTGCGGCAGCGATGCTGGCGGTCGCCAAGATCGGCGGCATCGTCCTGCCGATGTTCTCGGGCTTCGGTGCCGATGCGATCACGCAGCGCCTCAACGATGGCCACGCCAAGGCGGTCATCACTGTTGACGGCTCACTGCGCCGTGGCAAGCCAGTCGGCGCAAAAACCGTCGTCGATGAGGCGCTCACCCAATGCCCAGGTGTGCAACACGTTGTGGTGCTGCATCACCTGGCTGCACCGCACGCGTGGCAGGCCGGGCGCGATCACTGGTGGCACGAACTCACTGCGGGTGCGCCCGACGATGTGGCTGCCGTGCCGACACAAGCGATGCCGGCCGATGATCCTTTCCTCCTGGTCTTCACCTCGGGCACCAGCGGCAAACCGAAAGGCGTGGTGCATTCGCATTGCGGCTTCCCGGTCAAGACCGCGCTGGATTTATCGATCTGCATGGACTTGAAAGCCACCGACCGCTTTTTGTGGATGTCGGACATGGGCTGGCTGGTGGGGCCGATGCTGGTGTTCGGCGGCCTGCTCACCGGTGCCACGGTGGTGCTGGCTGAAGGCGCACCCAATTACCCGGAGCCGGATCGCCTGTGGCGGCTGGTCGAGCGTCATCGCGTCACTTACCTCGGCCTCGCGCCAACTGTGGCGCGCCTGTCCATGGCGCTGCCCGAAGCCACGCTCGCCGCGCGCGACCTCTCCAGCCTGCGTGTGATGGTCTCTACAGGTGAAGTGTGGACGCCCGAAGCCTGGCACTGGACCTTCGAGCGCATCGGCGGGAGCCGCGTGCCCCTGCTCAATTTTTCCGGCGGCACCGAGATGGGCGGCATCCTCACCGGCACCGTGATTCATCCGCTCAAGCCCTGTGCGTTCGCCGGGCCGGTGCCCGGCACCGGTGCTGATGTAGTCGATGCCGATGGCGCCTCTGTCGATACCGGTGTCACTGGCGAGCTAGTGATGCGCACACCCACCATCGGCCTCACACGCGGGCTGTGGCACGACCGCGAGCGCTATCTGGCGAGCTATTGGTCGCGCCTGCCCAACCTCTGGGTGCATGGCGACTTCGCCAGCCGCGATGCCGATGGCATGTGGTACGTGCATGGGCGCTCCGATGACACGCTCAAGATTGCCGGCAAGCGCACCGGCCCCGCCGAAATTGAGGCGCTGCTGATGGCCACCGGCCTCTTGACCGATACCGCCGTGATCGGTATTCCCGATGCGATCAAGGGCACGGCCGTGCTGTGCGTGTGCGTCGGCCGGCCGGGCATCGATCACCCCTTTGCGGTCAAAGCACTTTCTGCCGCCGTCGTGGCCGGCCTGGGCGGCGCGTTCCGCCCGGCCGGCGTGGTCTTCGTTGCCGACCTGCCGCGCACCCGCAACATGAAGGTGATGCGCCGCGTGGTGCGCGCCGCCTGGCTCGGCGAAGAGCCGGGCGATCTGAGCACCTTGGTCAACCCCGAGGCCGTGCAGGCGATCCGCACAGCACGTCCGGTATGAACCCTGGAGTTGACCCTTGGCCCCGCATGACGCCATTGCATTTGCTTCATCTGCCCACTCGCGCCACCGGCTGGCGAGTGAATCAAGGCTTGCTGGCCGGTCGTATGCATCACCTTTGGAGACAAACATGAAACCGACAACCAATAACTCTCTTCGCTTTATCCATTGCGCAGCGCGCCGCAGCCTTACGCTTGCTGCTGCGGCGACTCTCGCAGCCTCGGCCTTGCCGGCGGCGAGCCAGCCCGCAGCCTGGCCGACCAAGCCCGTGCGCCTCGTGGTGGGCTTTGCCCCCGGCGGCGGCACTGACGTGATGGCGCGTGTGCTGGCACAGTCACTCACCGAGTCACTCGGCCAAACCTTCCTGGTCGATAACAAGCCCGGCGCGAGTGGCAACATCAGCGTCGGCGATGTCGCCAAGGCCAACCCTTATGGCTACACCTTTCTCGTCGCCCCGACCTCGGTTGAGACCGCCAATCCTTATCTATTCAAGTTCAACGTGCACCCCGCGCGCGACCTCGCGCCGGTGATGGGCATCGGGCGCATGCAGATGTATGTGGTCGCGCGGCCCACGCTCGACGTCAAAGACGTCAAGGAACTCATCACCCTGGCCAAGTCACAGCCCGGCAAGTTGAACTACGCGTCTTCGGGCACCGCCACGCCGCCCCACCTCGCCGGCGAATTGTTCAAGCAAAGCACCGGCACCTTCATCACCCACATCCCTTATCGAGGCTCCGCTCCTGCCTTGCAGGACGTGATGGCCGGGCAAGCCGACTTCGTGCTCGATCCGGGCATCGCCTTCCCGCACATCCGGAGCGGCAAGGTCAAGCTGTTGGCCGTGGCCAGTGACCGTAAGTCGCCCTTCTTCCCCAACGCCCCCACCTATGCCGACCTTGGCATCAAAAACGCCAGCCTGGACATCTGGTTTGGCGTCTGGGCACCGAACAACACGCCGGCAGCGATCACTGAACGCCTGACGCGCGAACTGAACAAGGCGCTGGCAGCGGCCAATACCAAGGAGCGCTTCAACACCCTCGGTGCAGACCCGGCCCCGGTGGAAGCGGCGGCGTTTCGCACCCTGCTGACCGACGAAGGCAAGATGCTCTCCTCGCTCATCAAAGAGCGCAACATCGTCGTCGAGTAAATCTGATCTGAGCATACGCGCCATGGCCCTCGACTCTGAATCCTTCGACCTTCTGCTCGCCACAATTCAGCGCTTTGTGCGCGAGCGTTTGATTCCGGCCGAACACACCGTCGAAGAACACGACGAGGTGCCAGCTGCCATCGTGCAGGACATGAAGGACATGGGGCTGTTCGGCCTGAGCATCCCCGAGCAGTACGGTGGCATCGGCCTGTCGATGGCGCAGGAGTGCGGCGCGGCCTATGAACTGGGCCACACCGCGCTCGCGTTCCGTTCGGTGTTCGGCACCAACGTTGGCATCGGCTCTCAAGGCATCCTGATGGATGGCACTGAGGAGCAGAAGCAATCGCTCCTGCCCAAGGTAGCCAGCGGTGATCTGATCATGTCGTTTGCCCTCACCGAGCCCGACGCCGGCTCGGACTCGGCGGCGCTCAAGACGCGCGCGCAGTTTGAAGATTCAGCCGATGGCGGCAGCTACCTCCTCAACGGGAGCAAGCGTTTCATCACCAACGCCCCGCGCGCCGGCGCCTTTACGCTGATGGCGCGCACTGGTGGCGCTGGCGCTGGCGGCATCTCGGCCTTCATCGTGCCGGCTGATGCCAGGGGTCTGACGCTTGGCCAGCCCGACAAAAAGATGGGCCAGCGCGGCACCAAAACCTGCGATGTCAACCTCGATAACGTGCGCGTGCCGGCCTCGGCCATCATCGGTGGCGTGGCGGGCCGGGGTTTCAAAACGGCGATGAAGGTGTTGGATCGTGGCCGCCTGCACATCTCGGCCGTGGCGTGCGGCATGGCCCAGCGCATCCTCAATGAAGCGCTGGCCTATGCGCAGGAGCGCAAACAGTTCGGTCAGCGCATCGGTGATTTTCAACTGGTGCAGGCGATGATCGCTGACAGCCAAGCCGAGTTGTACGCCGGCTGGAGCATGGTGCAGGACTGCGCTCTGCGCTACGACGCCAAGCCGGCGGGCAGCAAGGACGCCGATGTCAGCATGCGTGCCTCGTGCTGCAAGCTGTTCTGCACCGAGATGGTGGGCCGCGTCGCCGACCGTGGGGTACAGATTCATGGCGGCGCCGGCTATATCAACGAGTATCCGGTCGAACGCTTTTACCGTGACGTGCGTTTGCTGCGCCTGTACGAAGGCACGACGCAGATTCAGCAACTGATCATCGGCCGTGAACTCATGGGCCGTATCTGACCGGCAAACCCACGCAGTGATCTACAAGCCCACGCAATGCTTCATATGCCCGCGCGGCGGGCGGTATCCATGCACGTGACCGCTTCGATCGAGTCCCATCATTTGTACTGCGCTACGCAACCCTCAATCACCGGAATATCACATGGCTACTTCACACGCCTCCTTCGACTGGACTGACCCGCTGGCGCTTGACGGTCAGCTCTCCGCCGACGAGCGCGCGATCCGCGACGCGGCGCACACCTACTGCCAGGAGCGGCTCGCGCCGCGCGTGCAGGACGCCTTCCGTCATGAGAAAACCGACCCGGCCATCTTCCGCGAGATGGGCGAGATCGGTTTGCTGGGGCCGACGATTCCCGAAGTCTATGGCGGTACCGGTCTCAACTACGTCAGCTACGGCCTCATCGCGCGCGAAGTCGAGCGCGTCGATTCCGGCTACCGCTCGATGATGAGCGTGCAGTCCTCGCTGGTGATCGTGCCGATAGACGCCTTCGGCAACGAGGCAACGAAGCAGAAGTATCTGCCGAAGCTTGCGAGCGGAGAATGGATCGGCTGCTTCGGCCTGACCGAGCCCAACCACGGCTCCGACCCGGGCAGCATGATCACGCGCGCGCGGAAAGTGCCGGGCGGCTACGCGCTCACCGGCTCCAAGATGTGGATCAGCAACAGTCCGATTGCCGATGTGTTCGTGGTCTGGGCCAAGGACGATGAAGGCGCGATACGCGGCTTCGTGCTCGACAAGGGTGCGAAGGGTTTGAGCGCCCCGGCGATCCACGGCAAGTTTGGCCTGCGTGCCTCGATCACCGGCGAGATCGTGATGGACGAGGTGTTCTGCCCCGAGGAAAACGCCTTTCCAGAAGTGCGCGGCCTCAAAGGTCCGTTCACTTGCCTCAACAGCGCGCGCTTCGGCATCGCCTGGGGCGCGCTTGGCGCGGCGGAAGACTGCTTTCACCGTGCGCGCCAGTACACGCTCGACCGCCAGCAGTTTGGCCGGCCGCTGGCGGCCAATCAACTGATTCAAAAGAAGCTTGCCGACATGCTCACCGAGATCACGCTCGGCCTGCAAAGCTGCCTGCAACTCGGTCGCATGAAAGATGCCGGCACCGCGTCAGTCGAGGCTACCTCCATCATCAAGCGCAATAGTTGCGGCAAGTCGCTCGACATCGCCCGCACGGCGCGCGACATGCTCGGCGGCAATGGCATCAGCGACGAGTTTGGCGTGGTGCGCCACATGGTCAATCTCGAAGTCGTCAACACCTACGAAGGCACGCACGACATTCACGCGCTGATTCTGGGCCGTGCGATTACCGGGATCGCGGCGTTTCAGTAAATCGTTTCAGTCACTCGCTGTGCGTAGGCAGCATTCCGCGTTACGATGACCGGCTGATTGGGCAGACTCCTGCATTGCGCAAAGCTGCCCAGTCCTCTCCTGCGCCATTCCGGCGCCACGCTCTTGCGAGGACCAGCATGAACACAGATCGCATCGACGGCGCGGGCTACCCGCTCGGCTTCAAGGTCAAACACGGCACACGTGCGGCCACAGTGGCTGGCCGCAGCGCCGGCAGTGACGCCGCAGCGCCCGCCCGCGATGTGTTTCGCGTCGAAGCACGCACCATGTGGGGCCACCAGAAAGAAGTGACGGTCGAAGAAGGCGCGGGCGGAGACGTGTGGCGCCTGACCAGTGATGAAGGCGCGATTCTCAAAGGCACCGACCTCGCGCCCTTCCCGCTGGCGTTTTTCAATGCCGGGCTGCATGCTGATTTTGTCAATCGCGCGCTGGTGATTGCGCGTGCGCGCGGCGTACCGCTGGCCATCGACGGCATCACGCTCAACAATCATTACGCGTTCAACGGTTCGTTCTTCAAAGGCACCGGTGAAGGCAGCGCCGAAGCCGTCACCGTCAACGTGCGCGCGCGTTCGAGTGCGCCGCAAGCAGCGGTGCAGCAGGTGCTCGATGCCGCGCTCGCCGCATCACCCGCCCATGCGCTGATGGCCGAGGTGCAGCGCAATACTTTTGCGCTCTATGTCAACGGGCGGCGCTGCCCGGTGACGCGGGTTGCCGCCTCCACCGGCGCAGACCAGCAAGACCCGTTCAAGGCCCATGCCGCAGCGCCCGCGCCGCTGGCACCGCTAACAGGCGGGGCCTCACCCCATGTAGCGGTCGAAGCGATGGCGCGTGCGATGCCGCCCGGCCCGGTGCCGCTGTTCGCGCCCGAAGGGCGCTTCCCGATTACGATTCCAGGCGAGAGCGTGCTGAGCGATGCTGCGGGCGTGGCCGCCACCACCGTCACGCCGCGCGTCGGCAATGCCTTTCGCATCACCTGTGATGAACGTGCGGCGCACAGCGAAGCACCTTCGGGCCTTGCCTGCATCGCCGCCGGCATCGCGTTCTGCTACATGACGCAGTTCACCCGCTACATCGAGCACCGCAAGCACGCAGTGCGCGCCATTCGCTTTGTGCAAACCCTGCCATTCACGCTCGCGGGCAACGCGGCCGATGGCTCGCTCAGGGGCGGGCTGGAGCCGGTCGATACCCACGTGTTTTTGCATGCGGAAGAACCTGATGCAGTGATGCAAAACCTGCTCGAAGTAGCAGAGAACACCTGCTACCTGCATGCGGCGCTGCGCAGTGCGCTGCCGGGGCGGGTGGAGCTGACGCTGGAGTAGCCGGGACAAAGGCCAAGGGATCTGCCGCGAGCTACGTAGCAGCCTTCTTGAGCAAGGCCAGTCCACGTACAGTTTTCCCCTGCCCCCGCTTGGCGCGCAGATGAAATCTTGTCTCGGCATCAAATTCGGACAGCATCAACGTTGTCATCTCATCGATCAGCCGGTTGATGGTGGTGCCGCGCGTACGCGCCATGTTGCGCAGACGATCATGTTTGTCATCTGGAAGCCGCACTGAGAGAGCACTCATGGTGTTAACTCCTTCAAAAAGGCTGCGGGGCTGACGATTTTCAGGGCGGGAAATTTAAGATCCATGCGTGCCACGTGACGCAGATTACGCGTCACCACAAAATCTGCGCCGCCGGCCACGGCCAGCTCAATCAAATGGTTGTCAGCTTCGTCGGGCAGATTCGGCCGCCAGCCAAAATACACCCGCGACCATTGGCAATTGGCCAGAAAAATATCGAGCAATTCATCGCGCTCAACCCGGGTCAGTTTGCACTTTGCGAAAAGTGATTGGCGGCTCAGCACATCCTCATATTCTGCAATCAACGCCACACCCATCAGGGGCAGACATTGGCCCGTCAGGCAAGCGGCGATGACTTGATTTGCCGCGCCGGTGCCGAGGCACGCGCCAACAAACACATCGGTATCAATGACGACACGGAAAGTCATGTCGAGATGGTAGCATTTTTGCCACCACGGAGCGCTAAATCCAATTCAGCATTACCCGGCATCGCCCAAGGCGCCGCGCGCGCCGCTGGTAGCAGTTGCGCACCCTTCGCGCCGTGCTATTTCAGTCCAAAAACAGGTCAGGCAAAAAGTCGCGCGTGCCCGCGAGTGCCGCGTAATGATCGAGATTCGTCACACCGGCGCTCGCCAGCACCTCGTCATCAATCAATATCTGCCCAGTGGTGTGGCCGGACGGGCGCGAGAGCACGATGTGCGCGGCGTCGGCCATGATCTCGGGCTTGCGGCCCATTTTCCAGTTGACGCCGGGAATCGCCTGCAAGGCTGCGGTGGCGATCAGGGTGCGCGGCCACAGACCGTTGACGGCAATGCCGCGTGCCTTGAACTCGGCAGCCATGCCGGTGACGCACATGCTCATGCCGTACTTCGCCATGGTGTACGCCGTGTGATGCTGGAACCACTTCGGGTTCAGATTGAGTGGCGGCGCGAGATTGAGGATGTGCGGGTTGCGGCCCTGCTTGGCCGCTTCAAGCAGGTGAGGCATGCAGATGCTTGAGGTCATGTAGGTGCCGCGCACGTTGACCCCGAACATCAAATCGAAACGCTTCATCGGCGTGTTGAGGGTGTCGGTGAGGCTAATGGCCGAGGCGTTGTTGACGCAGATGTCGATGCCGCCGAATTGTTCAACCGTCTGTTTGACTGCCGCCTTGACGCTCTCTTCATCGCGAATGTCACACATGATCGGCAGTGCCTTGCCGCCGGCTTTCTCAATCGCCTCGGCCGCCGTGTAGATGGTGCCTTCGAGCTTGGGATGCGGCTCGGTGGTCTTGGCGGCGATGGCGATGTTGGCACCGTCTTGTGCGGCGCGGGTGGCGATGGCCAGGCCAATGCCGCGCGATGCGCCGGTGATGAACAGGGTTTTACCTTTGAGAGACATGCTTGCAACTCCTCAAGAAACGCGCGGCGCGCGGCTCAAATCAAACTGCGGGTGGATTGGGTGATCGCCCACAGAATAGGCGTATAGGTCACCGGGGCCTCTCTGTGGCAACTCACGGCTGCGGGAAACGTCAAGATCAACGGCGTACCGGGTGGGGACCCGTAGGCACTGCAACAGGTTCTGTCCTGACTGTTTCAACCGGCCAGACTCTCCGGTAGGAGCAGTAGCCGCTGTGCCGCGCCCCTGGCACGTGAACGTTTGCGATCCATCGGCAATCTCAGCACCAAGCACATCGCTCAATCGTTGCTTTGTCTTTTTCATTTTCCCTTGCGCTTTCATCCTGTTTCCGGCGAGTCAAGCAAACTTCGAAAAATCCGGTTTGCGCTTTTCAAAGAACGCGCTGAACGCTTCCTTCGCTTCGGGTGACGTGAGCATTTTGCGAAACAGTGCGCTCTCGTCGGTCATCTGTACTTCAATTGCTTTCATGTGTGCGCTGCGCATCAAGGCCTTGGTGGCGCGCACTGACGAGGCGGGCAATGCCGCGAGCTTGTGGGCACGCTCCAGCGCAAAGGCGGCCACTTCGGCGGCGGGCAATACTTGCGTCACAAAGCCCATGTCCTTCGCTTCTTGCGCGGCAAAGGGCTCGCCGAACAAGAGCTTTTCGGCGGCGCGCTGATATCCGGCAATATACGGGAGAAGCAGGCTGGATGCGGCTTCCGGGCACAGGCCCAGGGTCGTGAAGGGCACGCTGAACTTGGCGTTGTCACCGGCGTAGACCGCATCGCAATGCAAAAGCATGGTGGTGCCGATGCCGATGGCCGCGCCGGTGACGGCGGCCACCAACGGCTTTTTCGCATGCGCGAGGTTGTACAAAAACTGGAACACCGGGCTGTCGGCTCCCGAGGGCGGATGCTTCATGAAATCTTCGAGGTCATTGCCGGCGGTGTAGATGCCCGGCGCTCCCATGAGCAGCACCACACGCACGGCGTCATCCGCGTCGGCGGCCTTGAGGGCGTCGGCCATCGCCTGATACATGGCGGCGGTGATCGCGTTCTTTTTCTCCGGGCGGTTGAAGGTAATAACTTGCACGCTGCCTTCACGGCTGATGTCGATGTCGCTCATGCTGCTTTCCTCATGTCCAGTTGGGTATCGAGCCATTGTGTGACCAGCGGCCACAGCGTTGCCTCACATTGTGGCTTGAAAAAGCCGAAATGGCCGATGCGTTTGTGGCCGTAGTCTGCGGGCGCTATCGCCCGCTGATCGATGTACTGATCGCTGTGTTGCGCGCCGCGTTGATCGTCGCGCTGATCGGCGCCTTGATCACCATTCGCACCAGTGCGCCGCCTGGTGTAGGCATTGTGCAGCAGGCGCGAGCCGTCTTGCAGCAGCAACTCGTCGTCGTGAAAAAACAGCGACAGCACCGGGTAGTCTGCGCTCGCATAGGCTTCACGCGCACCCGGCTCGCCGCTCAAAATGTAGTCGGGTGTGAGACACCACTTGCGCCACTGAAACATTGCGCCCGTGGGCAGGTCACCAATCACGCCGATCTTCGAGCCGGGAAAGTAACCAAACAAGGGGCACAAGAGCGGTGCCATCACGTACCACATCAGGGGTGCCTTGCGGCGCAGGCTCGGCACGTTGTGGCGCAGCGACCCGCTGCCAACCGCGATGTTGATGAGCCCGGCGATCCTGTCGCGTGAGGGCAGCAAGGGCGCGAACTGGCCGCCGAGGCTGTGCCCGACAAGGTACAGCGGCCTGCCCGGGTTGGCCGCTGTCGCGGCTTGCACCACGGCGTCGTAGTCAAGCTTGAGCCAGTCGCTCAGATCTGCCTTCACACCCCGCATCGAGCCTTTGAGCGATGCGCCGGTGCCGCGGTAGTCGAAGGTCCATACGTCGAAGCCCTGCCCCGCGAGATGCGCAGCGAACGCTGTGTAGAAGTGTTGCGACACCGCCATCGCCGGGCCGAATACCACGCTGGCCCTGGCTGCGCCGCCGGCAACACCAGCCGGCCGAAAGCGCATGCCGGCGAGCGCGTGACCATCGTGCGCGTTCAGCGCAATGTCTTCGCCAGCAACGGCGGCAACACGCGCAGTACCAGCGCTCATGCTTTGGGCCACAAAATCATTTGCGTGCAGCGAAACAGCGCAATCGTCTTGCCCGGCGCGCCGTCAGGCTGACGATGCGTGACCACAGCATCCCACACGTGCGTGGTGCGGCCTAGGTGCACGGCCTTGGCCTCCACATCAATCACGCCATCGCGCGCGGTGCCGAGGTGATTACTTTTGAGTTCAAGCGTGGTGAAACCGGACGCGCCCGGCGGCAAATGCGCCGCGCAGGCGTAGCCGCTGGCAGTGTCGGCCAGTGTCACCACACTGCCTGCATGCAGAAAGCCGTTGGGCGCGAACAATTCCTTGCGCACCGGCAGCTCGGCACGCAAATAGCCCTGGCCCACGTCGAGAATACGGATGCCCAGCAGTCCGGGCAGATGCCCCGGGCTGCGGTGATTGAAATAGTCGGTGTTGCGCTCCGGCGAATACTGGGACATGACGCTCCTCGTTTCTTTCTTCCTGCTGCCTACCTTCTTGGTTCCTACCTTCTTGGTCTCTGCTTCTTGCCTTCTTGCCTTCTCGTGCCTTGTTTGGGTCTCGTTCCTCGCCCGCTTACGCGCCCATCACCGCCAATGTCGCGGTAGTCTTGGCGAGCAGCACGCGCTCGCCGTCGTCGGCATACACGCAGGCTTCGACCACGCTGAAGGCTTTGCCGGGCTTGAGCACATCGGCGCGGCATAGCAGTTGTTTAGCTTTGGTGGTCTTGAGGAAGTTGGTCTTGAATTCCAGCGTCAGCACGTATTGCCCGGCCGGGCACAGCGTCATCGCCGCGCCCCCGGCGCAGTGATCGGCCAGGGTGGCGAGCAGGCCGCCGTGGGGGAAGCCGTTCTGCTGCAGATGGCGCGTCTGGAGCGTGAGCACTGCCTCGACCCAGCCGGGGCCGCAATCCTTGAGCGTGATGCCGAGTTCGCGCACGAAATGCGCACCGGCGAATCCGGCTTCAATGGTCTGGCGATACGCGGGGTTGGCGGCTTGCATCAGGCGTCCTTGTCAATCGCGTAGCTCAAGCCTGCGTTGTTCAAGCAAGTCAAACCCGCGCGGTCTCGACGGGCACGACCTGGGTCCAATGATTGGCCAGATGCATCAGGTGCGCGCGCGTATAGCGCGCGTGATCGAGAGCGCCGTAGGCGAAGTGCAGCGCGAGGCTGCCACGATGCGCTTCGAAATCGCGCAGGGCTTTTTTGAGCCGCCCCGCCGCCTGCACCAGCGGTGGCTCACCCAGGGCCGGCGCGCCCGGAATCGGTTCGGTGAGCGAATGGGTCATGCTGCCTCTGGCATCGAACACCGCGAACGCCGCGCTGCCCACGGTGGCGCGAAACCAGGCCGGCCTCACCTCGGGAAAACCGCTCATTGAATACTCAACACTTTGCGCGGCGTGTTCGAGCACAGCAGGCAGTTTCCACCCCGATGTGGTGCGGTAGTTTGTGGTGAGCAGCGCATCGAGCGCAGCTTGCGCGGCGGCGATGGTGGGGAAAGTGGTGACGGCAGCCGCGCTGCATGCGACGAGTGGCATGACGCCCGCCGCCACCACGAATCGGCGCCTATCCATCTTTTCAAAGCGCTTCGAATATCCCCGCCGCGCCCATGCCGGTGCCGACGCACATGCTGACCATGCTGTACTTGGCCTTGATGCGGCGCATGCCGTGGATGGCGGTAGCGGCGCGCATCGCGCCGGTGGCGCCGAGCGGATGGCCAAGGGCAATCGCGCCGCCGTTGGGGTTGACCACCGCGGTGTTCAGACCCAGATCGCCGATCACCGCCAGCGCCTGCGCAGCGAAGGCTTCGTTGAGTTCAATCCAGCCGATGTCGTCCTGCTTCAAGCCCGCGTATTTCAGTGCCAACGGAATCGCTTCTTTCGGGCCGATGCCCATGATTTTCGGGTCTACGCCCTTGATCGCGAACGAGACAAAGCGTGCCAGCGGTGTGAGGTTGAATTGCTTCAAAGCACGCTCGGAGACGATCAGCACCGCACCTGCACCGTCAGACGTTTGCGAACTGTTGCCGGCCGTGACGCTGCCCATGCCGGTGGCTTCGCCCGATGGTGTCTTGGGCGTGGCGAACACGGTGCGCAGTTTGGCGAGGCCTTCAACCGAAGTGTCGGCGCGCGGGCCTTCGTCCTGATCGACCACTTTTGTCTTGACGCGGATTTCGCCAGTGGCAAGGTCGGGGGTCTTCTCAGTCACGGTGACTGGCGTGATTTCATCCTTGAAGTACCCCGCTGCGGCAGCAGCAAGCGCTTTCTGGTGCGATTGCACCGAGAACACGTCCTGCGCCTCGCGCGAGACTTTCCATTGCTGCGCGACTTTCTCGGCGGTGAGGCCCATGCCGTAGGCGATGCCGACGTTTTCGTCGGAAAAAATCGCGCTGTTCATCGACGGCGTGTTGCCCATCATCGGCACCATGCTCATCGACTCGCAGCCGCCGGCCAGCATCACGTCGGCTTCACCGACGCGGATGCGGTCGGCCGCCATCGCGATGGTTGTGAGGCCCGACGCGCAAAAACGGTTGACGGTCACGCCGCCGACCGACTGCGGCAGGCCGGCCAGCAGTACCGCGATGCGCCCGACGTTCAAGCCCTGCGGCCCTTCGGGAATGGCGCA
>JANPAR010000356.1:0-10267 GCA_031430015.1 Burkholderiales bacterium | reverse complement strand
CGCTGCGGTGCGCCGGGCGCACGAATCTCCCAAGCGGCCCCCTGAATCAGGATGCCGAACACCAGTTCTTGCCAGCAGTGTTCAAACAAGTCGCGGCACAGGACGTAGAGCGCATCTTCGCTGGTATCGAGCGCGAAGATCTCGACACGGCCGTTGCCCAGTTCATCAACGATCACGCCGCGTCGCAGGGTGCGCGGACGCGGAGTACGAGCAGCCGCCACTGGCGTAGTTGATGCAGTCACCCAAATCCCTTGCGCTAAACTGACGCCCGCCAGCATACACCGCCCAATATGTCCGCCCTGCCTTCTGCAATGCCATCGTCTGCTGCGTCACACAACGTGTTGGGGGATGACGGGCTGCATCGTTTGGTGCGAGGACGTGACGGCTGCTTTCTCTACAACCGGTATGACACCTTTATTGGCCGCGCCCTCGAGCGCTACGGTGAATACAGCCAGATTGAAGCGAATCTTCTGGCGCAACTGCTGAGGCCAGGTGACGTGGCCATTGAAGCGGGCGCGAATATTGGCTCACTCACGGTGGGTTTGGCGCGTGCGGTTGGGGCATCAGGCCGCATCATCGCGCTAGAGCCGCAGCGCGTAGTGTTCCAGACGCTTTGTGCCAACGTGGCGCTCAACAGTCTTACCTGGGTCGATACGGTACACGCCGCTGCCGGCCTGCAATCCGGCAGTGTCATGATTGCCGAACCAGACTATGCCAAGCCGGGTAATTTTGGTGGCGTCGAAGTGATCGCGCCCGGAACAAACGGAGTCTCGTTGTCAGGCAAGGCTGAGCCAGTCACGCTCCTAACCCTCGATGACCTTTTTACTGGTGGTCACCTGCGGCTCATCAAGGTGGACGTAGAAGGCATGGAGCAGCAGGTGCTCGAAGGCGCCAGTCGCTTGCTGACCGACTTGCGTCCTCTGCTCTATGTCGAGAATGACCGATTTGATCAGTCGGCTGCGCTGATTCGCACGATCCAAAGTTTTGACTACGTCTGCTACTGGCACCTCCCGTTTTTGTACAACCCGGACAACTGGTTTGGCGAGAGCGAAAACCTGTTTCCACAAACGGTATCGGTCAACATGCTGTGCCTGCCGTCAGAAACGCCGTCCAACGTGAGTGGACTCATGAGAGCGGACGATCCCGAGTTTCATCCCATGAGCCATCTCAAGGCATGAAACCCGCCGCCGCCATCGAACATCTGGTCGAGGCGCTGCGCGTGCTGCCTGGCGTCGGCCCGAAGTCGGCGCAGCGCATGGCCTATCACCTGCTGCAGCACGACAAACCGGGCGCGTTGCGCCTCGCTGATGCTCTGCGCCATGCGACCGATGTGGTGCGCCGCTGCGTGCGCTGCAATAGCTTCACTGAAGCCGAACTGTGCAACAGCTGCGCCTCGCCTAAGCGCGACCCGTCGTTGCTGTGCGTGGTCGAGACGCCGGCCGATCTGGTGATGATGGAGCAGACGCTTGCGTTTCATGGCCTCTACTTCGTCTTGATGGGCCGCATCTCGCCGCTCGATGGCATTGGGCCGAAAGAAGTGGGCATCGACAAGCTCATCACGCGCGCACTCGATGGTGTGGTCAAGGAAGTGATTCTTGCGACCAACTTCACGCACGAAGGTGAGGCGACTGCGCACTACATTTACGAAGCGCTCAAGGCGCATGGTCTCAAGGTCACGCGCCTCGCGCGTGGTGTGCCGCTGGGTGGCGAACTGGAATATGTGGATCCGGGCACCATCGCGCAGGCGCTCGTGGACCGGCGCAGTGCGTCCTGACGCAGCAACACTTTGTTGGCCGCTGCCTGCCGGCAGGAAAACGGCCAAGGCGCTTCGCACCGATCACTCTTGAACACACCAAACACCTGCCAGGACATGATGGACACTACACAGTCTGGCCCGCTCAAGGGTCTCAAGGTGCTCGAACTCGGGCAACTCATTGCGGGGCCATTCGCAGCAAAGTTCTTGGCTGACTTTGGGGCTGAAGTGATCAAGGTCGAGCCGCCGGCGGATGACAAGGGGCCTGGTGGCGATCCAATCCGCACCTGGCGCACGCTGCATGATGGCACCTCGTTATGGTGGCACGTGCAGTCACGCGGCAAGAAATCGGTAACGCTCAATTTGCGCTCGCCCGAAGGGCAGGCCGCCGCCCGCAAGCTGGCGCTTGAAGCCGACATCGTGATCGAAAATTTCCGCCCCGGCACGCTGGAAAAATGGGGTCTCGGCTATGAGGTGCTCTCGCAGGAAAACCCCGGCCTGTTGATGCTGCGCATTTCGGGATTCGGCCAGACCGGGCCGATGCGTGAAGTCGCGGGTTTTGGCGCGATTGCCGAATCGATGGGCGGCATGCGTTATGTCACCGGCTTTCCGGAGCGCCCGCCGGTGCGCATGAACCTTTCCATCGGCGACGGCATCGCTGCGCTGCACGGGGTGATCGGCGTGCTGATGGCGCTGCATCACCGCAACCAGACCGGTGAAGGGCAGGTGATTGACGTCGCGCTCTATGAGTCGGTGTTCAACATGATGGAATCGACCCTGCCCGAGTACGCCTACGACGGCACGGTGCGTGAGCGCACCGGCACCAACCTCACAGGCATCGTGCCGTCGAACACCTACAAGTCAAAGGACGGGGTGCACATAGCCATCGGCGGCAACGGCGATTCGATCTTCAAGCGCCTCGCGCAGACGATGGGGCGCGAGGACTGGGTCAATGATCCGGTGCTGTCCAACAACGCCGGCCGCGCCACGCGCGCGCAGGAAATGGATGACGGCATTGCGGCATGGTGCGCGGCGCACGACGCTGCATTTTTGCTGGACACCTTGAGCAAAGCGCAAGTGCCGAGCAGCAAAATTTTCTCGATCAAGGACATCGTCGAAGACGCGCAGTATCAGGCGCGCGGCATGATCGAAACCATCACGCTCGATGACGGCACCAAAGTGAGCGTTCCCGGCGTGGTGCCCAAGTTGTCCAGGACACCAGGCCGTGTGCCGGGGCGCGGGCCGATGCTGGGTGAGCACAACGGTGAAATATTGAAAGACTGATCGTCTGAAGAGCCGCTACAGGAGCCATTGTTGGCGGATATGCCTATGAGAATAGCTCTGGGAGCGGGTTTTAGAGCGATGTCGATCCGATGTCGCGCTGCTGCCAGCGCGATGTGAGCCGGAAGCCTTGGCGCAAAGCGCCAGCCCCTTACGCGAAGCGCGGGAACAATTTCTGCGCGTTGCCGTGCGCCACTTGCCCCTTGACCGGCTCACTCCACGGCAGTGCGTCGAGACTCGCCGACGCCCCCTGCATTTGTCCCCTGGGCCCAAACGGGTAGTCGGTGCCGAACAGGATGCGATCAGTTGACACTAGCGCTTCGAGATGCGCCATCGTGGCCGGATCGGCTGATAGCGCAGTGTCGAAATAGAGCTTTTGCAATTCCGCTTCAAAGCCGTTCGGAATGAACTCGCGCAGCGCCGGGTTGTTGGTGCTGAGCAGTTCAATGCGGCCGCAGAGCGCGGTGATGGCACCACCAGCATGCGAGAAGATCCAGCGAATCGACGGGTAATCGCGCACGATGCCTTCGAAGATCAGCGACGCGATGGTGCGCGTGGTGTCGAACGGAAACTCCAGCGTGGACGCCGAGAGCCGCTTGAAAGACCAGGGCTGCGCCGGCGCCACCGGGTGAACGAAGACGATGGCGCTGCGCCGGTTCATTTCTGCATAGAGCGGGCGAAAGGCTGTGTCGCCCAGATAACGCCCGGCGTAGTTGCTGAGCAAACACACACCGTCAGCGTGCAACACGTCGTAGGCGTACGCAACTTCAGTGAGTGCAGCATCCACATTGTCTAACGGCAGCGCCGCGAACACGCCGAAACGGCCAGGGTAGTCGCGCACCATGTCCGCCGCAAATTCATTGCACCAGCGCGCGAGCGCGGGGACTCGCGCCGCGTCTGCGGGGGCGAAGCCTGGGGAAGAGATCGAGGTGAGTGCGGTCCGGATGCCGGCTGCGTCCATGCCCGCCAAGGCCGCATCGATGCTCCACGCCGGCACGCGCCCCGCAGAGCCTTGCAGCCCAACGCTGTCCGCACCCACGGTTTCGACGTAGTGGGAGGGCAGGATGTGATGATGGACGTCGATGCGGTTTGGACGCGTCACGGCTAATGACTCAGTGTGGGCGATGCGGCCACTCGCATGTCAAAGCGCTCAATGCGCGCTCGATTGCTTCTTCGACAAATAGCGGATCGCCGATTCCAGCCCCTGGATGGTGAGCGGATGCATGCGATTGCCCATGATCTGCTGAATCACCGCAATCGACTGGCGGTACTGCCACACGCCCTGCGGCTCGGGGTTGAGCCAGACGGCGCTCTTGAAGTGTTCGAGAAAGCGCTGCACCCACACCGCGCCGGCTTCGTCATTGTTGTATTCGACGCTGCCGCCCGGCTGCAAAATTTCATAGGGGCTCATGGTCGCATCGCCGACGAAGATCAGTTTGTAGTCGCGGTTGTATTTGCGGATGATGTCCCAGGTCGAGAAGCGCTCGGTGTGGCGGCGCCGGTTGTTCTTCCACAAAAAGTCGTACACGCAATTGTGAAAGTAGTAATACTCGATGTGCTTGAACTCGGTTTTGGCTGCGCTGAACAACTCCTCAGCCTGTTTGATGTGGTCGTCCATGGTGCCACCCACGTCCATCAGCATCAGCACCTTCACCGCGTTCTTGCGTTCGGGCACCATCTTGATATCGAGCCAGCCCGCGTTCTTCGCGGTGCAGTCGATGGTGTCGGGCATGTCGAGCTCTTCAGCGTTGCCCTCGCGCGCGAACTTGCGCAGCTTGCGCAGCGCCATTTTGATATTGCGGATGCCGAGTTCAACTGAGTCGTCGTAATCCTTGTAGGCACGCTGATCCCACACCTTGACGGCGCTGCGGTTGCGGCTCTTGTCCTGGCCGATGCGAATGCCGGCCGGGTTGGCTCCGTAGGCGCCGAAAGGCGAGGTGCCCCCTGTGCCGATCCACTTGCTGCCGCCTTCGTGACGTTCCTTCTGTTCTTCGAGGCGTTTTTTCAGCGTCTCCATCAACTCGTCCCAGCTCATTGCCTTGAGTTTGGCGAGGTCTTCGGGCGACAGATTTTTCTCCAGCGCCTTGCGCAGCCACTCTTCAGGGACGTTGGGGTTCAGTTCGGTCAGCGCCTCAATGCCGCGAAAATATTCACCGAACACCTTGTCGTATTTGTCGTACTTGGTCTCGTCCTTGATCAGGCACATGCGCGAGAGGTAGTAGAACTCGTCCACCGATTGCCCGGTCACGCGGTGCTTCATCGCGTCGAGCAGGATCAAAAATTCCTTGGTCGAGACCGGCAGACCGGCGTTTTTGCATTTGAGAAAGAAGTCAATCAGCATGGAGGCTCCTGGTGCGGCGGCGGCGGCGCGTGGAATCAGCGGGCGTGGGCGTTGGCGCTAAGCGTGCGGTCGCGCAAGCTGAAACTGCAAATGCTGCTTCACCGCCGGCCACTCGGCGGCGATGATGCTGTAGATACAGGTATCGCGCAAGCTGCCATCGGCGTGGCGCTGATGGCTGCGCAAGATGCCGTCAGGTTTGGCACCGAGGCGCTGTATCGCCGCGCGGCTGGGCAGGTTGAAAAAGCTGGTGCGGAATTCGACCGCAATGCACTCAAGCGTCTCAAACGCATGCCCAAGCAATAGCAACTTGCACGCGGTATTGAGCTGTGTGCGCTGCGCCGATTTGGCGTACCAGGTTGAGCCGATCTCGACGCGCTTGCTGGTGGCGTCGATATTCATGTAGGTGGTCATGCCTATGATCTTGCCGCTTGCATCCCTCACCGTGAACGGCAGCATCGATCCTTTAGCCTGCAAACCAAGGCGGCGCTCAATCTCCGCGCGCATGACTTCAGGCCTTGGAATCGCGGTGTACCAAAGGTTCCACAATTCACCGTCGCGCACCGCGTCACTGAGCGCGTCGTGGTGTGCCAGTGCAAGCGGCTCGACCGCCGCATGCGTCCCACGCAAAGTGATGGGGGCGGGCCAGTTCACGATGTCACGAGTCGCGCGAACTGATTAACGCCCAGCCCGCGCCATGAACACGAGGCGCTCGAACAACTGCACGTCCTGCTCGTTCTTGAGCAGCGCGCCGGCCAGTGGCGGCACGACGGTCTTGTTGTCTTTCGACTTCAGCACCTCGGCAGGGATGTCTTCTGCCAGCAAGAGCTTGAGCCAGTCGAGTAATTCTGAGGTTGAAGGCTTTTTCTTCAAGCCGGGCAAGTCACGCATCTGAAAAAACACTTCGAGTGCTTCCTTGAGCAATTCCTTTTTGAGGCCGGGGAAATGCACGTCGACGATCTTCTGCATCGTGTCCTTGTCAGGGAATTTGATGTAGTGAAAAAAGCAGCGGCGCAAAAACGCGTCGGGCAATTCTTTTTCGTTGTTCGAGGTAATCATCACCACCGGGCGGATCTTCGCCTTGATGTGCTCGCGCGTCTCATAAACGTAAAACTCCATTCGGTCGAGTTCGCGCAACAGGTCGTTCGGGAATTCGATGTCGGCCTTGTCAATTTCGTCGATCAGCAGCACGACCTGCTTCTCGGCGGTGAACGCCTGCCACAGCACACCCTTGATGATGTAGTTCTCGATGCTTTTGACCTTCTCGTCGCCGAGCTGCGAGTCACGCAGGCGCGATACCGCGTCGTACTCATACAAGCCCTGCTGCGCCTTGGTAGTCGATTTGATATGCCATTGCAAGAGCGGCATGCCGAGGGCCGCCGCTACTTCTTCAGCCAGCATGGTCTTGCCGGTGCCCGGCTCACCCTTGATGAGCAGCGGGCGCTGCAGGGTGATGGCGGCATTGACCGCAAGTTGCAGGTCGCCAGTGGCGACGTAATTTTGTGAGCCTTCGAAGCGCTTGGGAGAGGTCATTTGAAAAATTCGGATAAGTCCGGGGGAGGCCGGAAAAGTACGATGGAGGGGGCACCAGAGCGAATGCTCAGGGCGTCAGGATGGGCGGTAAGAGCCTGTGGCGACAGAGGGAAAATGATGGGGCATTATAGAGGATGCCCCTGGCGGCGGCGTGGAGATGCTTTATAATCCGCCGGTTTTTCGCGCGTGCACTGTGGCGTATTCCGGTTTTTTTCACTTCCTTTTCATCGGCCTCGTTTTTCGGCATTTTCAAACAACGACATGAAAAACCTTCTGAGTCTTCTGAGCCTTGCTGCGCTGGGCCTTGCTGCGCCAGCCGCGCTTGCCCAAAGCGCACCTGCGGCGCCAGCCGCTTCTGTCGCACCGGCTGCCCCGGCAGCATCAAGCGCGCCGATTGGCACCACTCACACTGGCGGTAAAGCGGCCGCGTGTATTGGTTGTCACGGTATTCCGGGCTATCGCGTAGCCTTCCCGCATGTGTACCACGTGCCGATGATTGCGGGCCAGAATGCCAAATACCTCGAGTCGGCACTCAATGCCTATAAATCGGGCGAGCGCAAACACCCCACGATGGCGGCGATAGCCAGTAGCCTGAGCGACAAGGACATCTCCGAACTTGCGGCCTACTATTCCAAGGGAGGGTCGGGCAAATGATGCAGTCATTCAAATTCGAACGGGCAAGCCGGCTTGCCGCTGCGCTCGTATCGCTGATTTCTCTCGTTGGAGTCAGTGGCGCGCACGCTGCCGGCAATGCCGAACGCGGCCAGGCCAAAGCCACCGCCGTGTGCGCAAGTTGCCACGCTGTTGGCGGAGACTGGAGCAAGCCCCTGCAACCCGAGTACCCCAAGCTGGCCGGCCAGCACTACGACTATCTGGTAACCGTCCTCAATGCCTACAAGCAGGGTGAAAAATCGGTGGTCGGCCGCAAGAACGCCGTGATGATGCCGATGGCGAAGGCGCTTTCGAAGCAAGACATTGAAGACGTGGCGGCTTATCTGTCAAAGCTGCCTGGTGACCTGAAAGTACGGCACTGAGTACTTGCGCGATCCAATAAAAAAGGCCGGCTGCATGCCGGCTTTTTTTATTGCTTGCCCTGCGCGTTCCCAATCAACGCTGCTTTCTCAATTGTCGACCGGCCACGCGCGCACCATGGCGCGCCATCGTGAAATGGCCAGCGAGGCAGGCGTCAATGCCTACCTCACCAAACCGTATGCGGACGCGGGATTGCTCAGCACGCTGGCGCAGTTTGCGCCGCAGGATGTGGTGCACGCTGCTGCGTATTTCGCTGTGTGACCCACCCTGCAGTGGCAATGCCGCAGATCAGCTCTGCGGCCTGTTCGACTTGGCCAGCGCGCTGCGAATCTCTGATATCGCTTTTTCAATATCGTCATCCGACAAGTCGGCTTCCGCTGCTGCCGTCATGTCGATTTGCGAATTGAAGGCATCGGCCGGCATGGTGAGGGTGGAGACGCCGCCATCCTGGCTTGCGCTGCCGTCATCATCAGCCCAGGTCATCGCGAGCGCCGTCACGTTGTCGGCTTCGCGCCCGGCATTTTTTACTGCCTGATTGATCAACGCGGGAACCACCTTCGCCAGCGGTTCGCGCGTGAATGCGTTGGCGAGCAGTGACGGCGCCAGTGGCCCCCACAGGCCGTCCGAGCACAGCAGCAATGTGTCGCCCGCACGCAAGACGTACTTTTGCGATAGCTCAATTTTGGGCGGCACATGCGCGCCGAGGCAGTTGTAGATCTTGTTGCGCTCGGGGTGGGTGGCCGCCGCAGCGGCGGTGATGATGCCCTGCGTCAGGAGTTGCTGCACATGCGAGTGATCAACAGTCTGCGTCAACACCTGGCGCTCGCGAAATAGATAGGCGCGTGAGTCGCCCACGTGCGCCCAGCACGCGGTGCCTTTTTGAATGATGGCCGCTACCACCGTGGTGCGCGGCGTCTCCAGCAGTTGATGCTGCTCGGCATGCGCGAGGATGGCGTGATGCGCAGCGTTGATCGCATCGCCCAAAAAACTCAAGGGGCTGGCGAGCGCCGGGCGGGCGTCTCGCTGGAAGCGCTTGCCGATGGTATCGACCGTGATCTGCGCGGCGACCTCGCCTTGCGCATGGCCGCCCATGCCGTCGGCCACGATCATGAAAAGTGCATCACGCGAGAATACGTAGCCGACGCGATCCTGGTTGTAGGAGCGCGCACCGGTTTGGCTTTCCTGGTAGATCGAAAATTTCATGGCGCGGGCCCCTCAGCCCCTTTTTTTTCAAGTGTCTTGCTGCTGTGTTGGGGTTGGCTCGCATCAGCAGGCTTGCCGGTTGGAATGGGTGCCTGCACGCGCGCCGCCGCGCCCAGCCCCGCACCCAAACCTGCCGTGGGCGCGGTGGCGGCAGGCTTGGCCGCTGGTTTGGTGATGTCATCGAACATTTTTTTGAAACCACCGATGACGGATGACTTTTCCGCTTCGGGCGGGCGATTTTCCACCAGCGCTTTTTGCAGGCTGAATACGCTCTGCGGCCGCTCCAGATAATCGAGGCGCAAGCACCAGTCGATGATCTCCAGCAGCTCGCGCGAATACTTGCCCTTGAAGGTTTTGGCGCACGGTTGCATGCGTTCCTTTTCGAGGCGCTGGTCAGCGGCTTGCGGCGCCATGCCCGACATGCACGAAAACATGGACGCACCGACCGAGTAAATGTCCGACCAGGGGCCGAGCGTGTCGCGGTTTTTGTATTGCTCGGGTGCGGCAAACCCCGGTGTGTACATCGGGTTGAGCTTGGGGCCATCCTTGATCAGGGTCTGGCGTGCTGCGCCGAAATCGAGCAGCACCGGTATGCCGTCGTTGCGGATATAGATATTGGCCGGCTTGATGTCGAGGTGCAGCAGCTTGTAGGTATGCACCTCGCGCAGTCCGTTCATCAACTGCACAAATACGTGGCGGATGAAGTTTTCCTTGATCTCGCCCTTGCGCTGGATGATGTGCTCTTGCAGGCTGCGCCCGCGCTCGTACTGCATCACCATGTAAACGGTTTCGTTGGCGCGGAAAAAATTGACCACGCGCACCACGTTCGGATGCGAGATGCGCGCCAGCGCGCGGCCCTCTTCAAAAAAGCACTTGAGGCCGTAGCGGAACAGATTTTTGTGATCGGGCGCAATTGTCGGCACGATCTCGCCATGGCCGCGCAGCGACAGGCCGGCCGGTAGATATTCCTTGATCGCCACCGGCGCGCCGTACTCGTCATAGGCCAGATAGACGATGGAAAAGCCGCCCGACGCCAGCGGCCGTGCCACCCGGTAATTCTCGAGAATGGTGTTTTCCGGGAGTGCTGAATTGGACTGCGCTGCCATGTCATTCCTGAAGGTTGCGCC
>JANPAR010000355.1:0-30136 GCA_031430015.1 Burkholderiales bacterium | reverse complement strand
GCATCAAAAATGCGCACACCGGTAAGTTTTTCAGCCAGGTCACGCCACGCCTCGCCCGGCTCGTTGATGGCAGCGTCAATCCACAGCCAGCCATCCGGCGGCAGCGCATCGATTTCGTCAACGCGCAGTGCCGGATGGTCTCTGGTGATGAGCAGCAGTTGCATGAGGCGACTCTACGGGCCAGACTTACTTTCCCAGAAAATTCGGCACACGCTTCTCTGCGAACGCCTTGCGGCCTTCCTTGTAGTCCTCGCTGGCGAAGCAGGCTTCGACCAGTTTGGCGACGCGCGAAGGGTCTTGCTCGGCTTGCGGTTTGCGCATTTCCAGCAACGCCCCCTTGGCTGCGCGTAGCGTGAGCGGGGCGTTTTCACAAATCAGTTTGACGTAGTCGTCCACCACTCTGTCGAAGTCAGCCACTGGCACCACTTGTTTCACCAGCCCGATCGTGAGTGCGTCAGCGCCGCCGAAAATGCGCGCGCTGAAAAACAGGTCGGCGGTATTGGCCGGGCCGATCACTTCGTGGAAACGCTTGAGGCCCGAGAAGCCATAGCCTAAGCCGAGGCGGCCGGCCGGCATGCGAAATTTGACGTCGTCAGCGCAGATGCGCACGTCGCAGTTGAGCACCAACCCCAGGCCGCCGCCCATGCAGATGCCGCGAATCTTCGCGATGACCGGCTTGGTACAGCCGAGGACTGACAGATAGCCGGTTTCAGTGGCGTTGTTGTAGACCGCTGCGGCATCGCCGCTGCGCTGGTTGTCGAATTGCGAAATATCTGCGCCCGACACAAAGGCCTTTTCACCGGCGCCTTGCAACACGACGCAGCGAATCTCCGGGTCGTCATTGAACTCGGCAATGGCTTTGGGTAGCGAGAGCCACATGTCGAGATTGACTGCGTTGTATTTTTTCTGGTTGTCAAAAATGATGTGGCCGACGTGGCCTTCTTTGCGCCAGACCAGACGGCCGGCTACGGATTGTGTGACGTCGCTCATGTTGTTCGATTCCTGTGGTTCGATGGGCTTGTTGGGATTGAAAACCTAGATGACCTTGTTCTGCCGGAATGAAGCAATCTCGGCAGCGCTGTAGCCTGCTGCAGTGAGCACCTCGTCGTTGTTCGCTCCCTGCTCGGGCAGGGTGTAGCTCACCGTGGCCGGTGTGCGCGAGAGCTTGACCGGCTGCGAGACGATGCGGATGTCGCCCAGCTTGGGGTGATTGACTGTCGCTGCGGCGCCGAGGTGTTTGACCTGCTCGTCTTCGAACACCTCTTTCATGTTGTAGATCGGGCCGCACGGCACGCCGGCATCGTTGAGTTTATCGACCCAATGCTGCGTGGTGTTCTTGCCAAATTCTTTGTTGAGTTCAGCATTGATGCGCGGCCGGTCTTTGTAGCGGCCATCGTTTTTCACGTAGCGCGGGTCGTCGCGCAGATCGGGGCGCTCAATCGCATCGCACAGCGCGCGGTATTGCGCGGTGCCGGATGCGCCGATGTTGAACCAGCCATCGTTCGATTTGAACGCGCCCATCGGGGTGCTGGTCGGGTGATCGTTGCCGGCCTGCGGCGGAATCTCGCCCGTCATCAAGTAGCGCGCCGCCTGGAAATCTTCCATCGCGATCATCGCGTGCAGCAAGGACGATTGCACCCACTGGCCCTCGCCCGAGGTCTCGCGCTCGAGCAGCGCCGTCATGATGCCGAGCGCCGCATACAAACCTGCCGACGAATCGGCCACGGCGATACCCGCGCGCATCGGCCCGGCACCCGGCTCGCCGGTGATCGACATCATGCCGCCCATGCCCTGCGCAATCTGGTCGAAACCAGGACGTTTGACGTAAGGGCCATCCTGGCCGAAGCCCGAGATGCTGCCGAGGACAATGCGCGGATTGACCGCGCGCAGCTTGTCGTAATCAACGCCCAAGCGGTATTTCACGTCGGGCCGGTAGTTCTCCACCACCACGTCGGCAGTCTTGACCAGGCGCATGAAAATGGCGCGCCCTTCTTCAGTCTTGAGGTTGAGCGTGATCGAGCGTTTGTTGCGATGCTGGTTCTGCATGTCGTAGCCATCGCGGTTGCCCGAGAGGCCGTCGTTCGGATCAACGCCGGGGGGTGATTCAACCTTGATGACATCAGCGCCGAAGTCGGCGAGCATGCGCACGCAGGTGGGACCTGCGCGCACGCGCGACAGGTCGAGGACGCGGAAGCGCTTGAGCGCAGTGGATTGGACGGTATGGGGCATGGGGTGGCTTGCGCGCAAATTGGAAAATGGGTTTGGGAGCGGGGATTGAAAACCCGCCGCCCGATTATCGTGAGGCTGCGCCGTTTTGGCAATGCGCTGTCACAAGGCCGGTAACGGGCAGCTTCCGGTTATGCTGCGGTCTTGCACACACTAGGACAATTTCAGGGGAATGGCATGAAATCATGGATGATCGACGGCGGCTCAGGCGAACTGGCCCTCAAAGACGTGGCCTCACCGGTGCCGGGTGCGGACGAATTGCTGGTGCAGATGCATGCAGCTGGACTCAACCGCGGTGAATTCATCCGCGGCCACGGATTGCACCAGCCTGGTGTGATGAAGCCGGCCGGCATGGAAGGCGCGGGCGAGGTGATCGCGGTGGGCAGTGCGGTGCGCGGCTTCAAAGAGGGTGACGCAGTGATGGGCCGTCCGATGGGTGGCTTCTCTGAACTGGCATTGTGGAAGTCGGGCGAGGCCATTCGCAAGCCGGCTGACCTGACGTGGGAAGAAGCGGCCGGCGCCTCGCTCGCCTACTGGGTTGCCTACGACATGGTGGTGCGTTCTGCCACCGACGCGCCCAATGATGACGCGGGCATGATCGGTGCGGGCGACTGGGTGCTCATCACCGGCGTCTCATCAGGCGTTGGCGTGGCCAGCATGCAGATCGCCAAGTCGCGTGGCGCGAAGGTGATTGGCACCTCAGGCTCGCAAGCCAAGCTCGACCGTCTGGCCAAACTCGGCCTTGACGTGGGCGTGTGCGTGCGTGGCGCGGGCTTTGTCGATGCGGTGATGAAGGCAACGGGCGGCAAGGGAGTCACCTTGTTGGTCAACAACGTCGGCGGCGGCGTGTTTGAAGACGGCATGAAGTCGCTCGCCTACAAGGGGCGGCTCGCCACGGTGGGCTATGTCGATGCCGTGCTGTCGGCGAAGATTGACCTCGAATTGCTGCACGCCAAACGCCTGCGCGTGTTCGGCGTCTCCAACAAGATGCGTCCGCTCGACGAGCGTGCCCAGACCGTCACCGATTTCGCCAAGGACATCGTGCCGCTGATGGCCAAACGCACGCTGGTGCCGCTGATTGACCGCACGTTCGCGTTCAACGAATTGCCGCAGGCGCGTGACTACATGGAGAGCAATGCGCAGGTCGGGAAGATCGTGGTCAAGATCGCGTAGTTTCACGCCGCTGCAAACCAGGCGCCACTGTTGTCGATGCCAGGAGAATGGCTCCAGAAGCTGATCTTCGAAGCCAATACCTTAAGAATGTCTCCTGGAGCCGTTCTTAAGGCAATCGTCATCCTGAATGCTGCGCCGCACTCAATGCGAGGGCCGCGGCATCTGCGCTTCGCCATACACCAGCGAAAACTGCGCATCGGGCGCAATGCCCGGCATGGTGGCCGCCCACGCTTCCCACTCGGCGCGCATCGTCTCCAGCCGCGCTGGGTCGCGCTTGGCCTGATTGGCGCGTTCGCGTGCATCGTTGCTGAGGTCGAACAGATAGTCGTTCTCTTCAATCCGCAAATATTTCCAGCGCCCCGAGCCTGACAGCAGCGCGCGTTGCTTGCGGTAGAGCATGCGCCAGTAAAGATTGCGTGCGGGACGCCACAGCGGATCTTCGAGCAAGGGCACCAGACTCACGCCGTCGAGCGGGTAGTCTGCATGCGGTGTGACGTCCGCTGCGTCGAGCATGGTGGCGCTCCAGTCCATTGTGATGGCCGGTGTTGCTGTACGCCCACCCGCCTTGATGCGCCTGGGCCAGCGCGCTAGCAGCGGCACGCGGATGCCGCCCTCGAGCAAGTCCATCTTCTGTCCGATGAAGGGCCAGTTGTCGGAGAAGCGCTCGCCGCCGTTGTCGCTGGTGAAGACGATCAGGGTGTTGTCATCGGCGCCGGTTTCTTTCAGCGCCGCCAGCAATTGGCCGATGCCTTCGTCCATGTGATGGATCATGCGCTGGTAGGTGGCGATGTTGCCGCCGTCCAGGTGCGCGATGGAGCCGTTGATGCGCGTGGATTCGTCTTCATCCTCGCGCGTGAGCCACGGCCAGTGCGGCGCGGTGTAGTGCAGCGAGAGCAAAAACGGCTTGTCTTTTTGCGCATGCACGAACTCGACGGCGCGCGCCGACAGCAAATCGGTGAGGTAGCCCTTGCAGGTGGCGTGCTCATCCCCTTCCCACAAATCATGCTGGCCGCTGCGCGCGGTGTGGGCAAAGTAGTCGACGCCGCCGGCGCGCGGGCCGAAGAAGGTTTGATAGCCGCTCTTGAGTGGCCCGAAGTGCGGTTGGAAGCCCAAATGCCACTTGCCGATCAGGGCGGTGGCATAGCCGGCGTCGCGCAGAAGCGAGGGCAGGGTCGGGTGCTCGGGCGGCAGGCCCAGCACCGGGTTGCCCACTGCGTTGCCCGCGAGCGGCTCTTCGGCTGCGCCGCGCAGGCGGTATTGATAGCGCCCGGTGGCGAGCGCAAAGCGCGTTGGCGAGCACACGGGCGAATTCGAATAGCCGTGTGAAAACATCAGGCCTTCGCGTGCAAGGCGGTCGAGATGGGGTGACACGCCGCCGGCCAGATACGTGTTGGTGGGTGCGAGGCGCGCGCCCAGGCAGCCGAGGTCGGCGTAACCGAGGTCGTCGGCGAGGATGAAGATGAAATTGGGCTTGCGCATCGGGCTGTGTCCTTTCGATGGGCCGGCGCCAGATTCATACCCGCCGCGCCGCCGGCCCTCAATGCAGGTTCGGCTTTTTCAAAAAATCGTTACGGTCGGCCGACTTGACCTTGACGCGCAGCACATCACCGGCACGCGCCAGCGTGAGCGGCACCTCAACTCCCGCATCGCCCTGTTTCCAGATCGCGCGGAACAATTCGGCAAGGCCATGCACCCGTTCGGCACCCACCCCGAGCACCAGATCACCCACCTGCACGCCCGCGCGCTCCGCTGGCCCACCGGGCGAGACGTTGCCGACGGTGAGCTTGCCATCCGGATCCTGTGTGTACATGCCGAGCCACGGGTGCGGCGGGTGCGGACTGCGCCCGGTGTTGAGTATGCCGTCGAGAATCGGCGTGAGCAGATCGACCGGCACGAACATGTTGACGTGGATTGACTCGCCGTTCACATCTTGTTGCACCAGGAGCGAGCCAACACCGATCAAATCGCCCTGTGCGTCGAGCAACGCAGCACCGCCCCACTGCGGGTGCGCTGGTGCCGTGAAGAGCGCTTCGTCGAGCACGTATTCCCAGTAGCCGGCGAATTCGCGTTTGCCGATCAGGCGTGTTTTGAGTGCGTGATTGCGCCCGCCGTGGCCGATGACAAAGGCGGAGTCGCCCACTTTCACATCGGCGACGCTGCCCAAGTCGAGATGTGGCGTGCCAAGCTTGCCGAGCGGCTGGATCAGGCCAAAGCCGGTGGCCTGGTCATAGGCGAGCGGATAGCCTGCGACCACATCACCGCGATTGGTGGTGAGCCAAATGCGCGTCGCTTCAGTGATGAGATAGCCGATGGTGAGCACCAGGCCATCTTCGCGAATCACCACGCCATAACCGCCGCGCTCGGTGCCGAGCAGGTTGGCGGTAAAGGCGTCAGACGGCACTTCGGTGCGCACCAGCACAACGGCGTTGTAGGCACGTGCGAGGTCAAACTGCGTTTCGTCGGCCTTCGGTTGCAGCGAATCGGGGAAGGCCCATTGTTGGGGTTCGGACATGGCGCGATTTTACCTACCGCCGCGTGCCGCATCGCGCATCAAGTCCGCCGCCTTCTCGCCGATCATGATGGCGGCAGCGTTGGTGTTCGACGCGGGAATCGTCGGCATGATCGACGCATCGGCCACCCGCAGGCCCGCCACGCCGTGCACGCGCAATTGCGCGTCCACCACAGCCAACGCGTCACTGCCCATCTTGCAGGTGCCGACCGGGTGATACGAGGGAAAGAGGGAGGCGCGCAGGTAGTCTTCAAGCTCAGTGTCTGACGCCAGCGTCGGGCCGGGCCGCACTTCGCGCACGGTGTATTTGGCCAGTGCCGGCTGCCGGGTCACGCGACGCACGAGGCGCATGGCTTTGAGGAATGTTTGCAGGTCTTCGTCTTCGGTGAGGTAATTGGTGTGGATCTGCGGCGGCGCGAGTGGATCAGGCGAGCGCACATGCACCGAGCCGCGCGAAACGGGCTGCTGATGCACCATGCCGATTGAGCAACCGGGAAAATCATCAAGCACGATCCTGGTGGCATTGCGCTCGTCCGGGCTGGACAGGTGGTGCAGTTGCAGCTTGACGTTGACTTGCGCGCGCTCTGGCTCGGTCTTCACGTAGGCGTGTGCAGTCGCGCCCGGCACGCTCATCAAGCCGTCGCGCAGCAGCAGCCAGCGCAGGCCCATTTTCATTTTCTCGAAGGGGCTCGGCATGATCTGGTTCAGCGTCTTGATGCCACGCAGTTCGAGCATCAGGCGCGCCTGCAAATGGTCGCGCAGGTTTTCGCCGACGCCAGGCAGATGCTGGTTGACGGTGATGCCGAGTTTGTCGAGGCGCGCGGCGTCGCCGATGCCTGAGAGTTCGAGCAATTGCGGGGATTGAATCGAGCCCGCGCAGAGCACCACTTCACGAGACGCGCGGGCAGAAGCCAGTTTGCCATCCTGCATCCACTCGACGCCGCAGACGCGGCGCGTAGCGGCGCTGTTGCCTGCACTCTCGCCTTCAAACAACAACCGCGTCACCTGCGCCCGTGTCACCAGACGGAAGTTCGCGCGCTTCTGCGCAGGCCGGACATAGCCTTCTCGCACACTCCAGCGCAGGCCCTTGCGTGTCGACATCTGGATCAGGCCGCCGCCGTAGTAGTGGCCGCTGTTGGTATCCGGGTTTTCCGGAATGCCCGCCTCGGCGCAGGCCTTGAGAAACGCATCGCTCAGCGTATCGCGCGGCGCAGACTCGGTGATCACCAATGGCCCGTCATGGCCGCGCACGGCGGGGTCGCCCTGCGCATAGCTCTCCATGCGTTTGAACAGCGGCAACACATCCGCATAGCGCCAACCCGCATTCCCGAGCGCAGCCCAGTTGTCATATTCAGCCGGATCGCCGCGCACCCAAAACATGCCGTTGATGTTGGACGTGCCGCCGACATTCTTGCCGCGCGGACAAAACAGCGCGCGGCCATTGACGCCCGGCGATGGCTCGGTGTCGAAGCGCCACATCGCGCGCTGGCCCACCACGATTTTTGCAATGCCGGCGGGGATGCGCATCCAGATCCACGACTCGTCCACGCCCGCTTCGAGCAGCAACACGCGGTGTTGCGGGTTCTCCGACAGGCGGCTCGCAAGCACGCAACCGGCGGAGCCGGCACCGACGACGATGAAGTCGTAAGGTTCGCTGTGATCAGACATAGGGCGCGATGTTAGCGCAGCGCTTGCGGCCAGGCGACGGGCGTTGCGCCGCTTATCGTTGCACCCCTATACTCGTTTGATGCCGCGCCGTCATCACCACAGCGTCTACGTTGTGCTGCTCTCGCTCGACGTGCTCGACGAGCCGCGCTTTCGCAAGTCGAACCCCGATTACACCTTCGGCAAGCCTTGCGTCTACGTTGGCATGACCGGCCTCTCGCCCGATGTGCGCTTCGACAAACACAAGGCCGGCATTCAAGCCAATCGTTTTGTGACTGACCACGGCGTGCGCCTGCTGCCGGAACTCTACGAGGTCTATAACCCGATGCCGTATGAAGCGGCGCGCGAGATGGAGGTGGAACTGGCCATCAGCTTGCGCGAGAAGGGCTACGGCGTGTGGCAAGCCTAGGATGGAGGGCGTTGGTGGGAGCGGATCTTCTGCGCCACTCTGCGAAATATCTTCAGTGTGAAGGCGGCCAATTGCAACGCGCGTAAGATTCACCAATACCTTTCTACATTTAAGACAAGGATCGAATATGGCGACACGCCGGCTCACCCGCCGCAAGCTTTGCTTCGCCGCCGGCGCGTCCATCGCGCAGGCCGTCGGCACCAACGTTCTGGCGCAATCCTCACCCGCGGCGAAGTATCCATCGCGCCCGGTCAGACTGATCGTGCCTTCGCCACCCGGCGGCGGCCCGGACATCGTCGGGCGCCTGGTCACGCAACTGCTGTCGCAGAAGTGGGGCCAGCAATTGCTGATCGAAAACATCGGCGGCGCATCAGGGCAAGTTGGCGCATTGACAGTCGCGCGGGCGCCGGCCGATGGCTACACGCTGCTGTTCTCGGCACCGACGCCGCTCACGATTGCCGACAACTTTGAGCCCAAGCCGCCCTACAACGCGCAGCGTGATTTCGTTACCGCCGGGTTGATCGGCCGCAACCCCGCGCTGATCGTGATCAACAGCAGCGTCAAGGCCAACACCTTGCGCGAGTTCATTGCGCTCGCCCGCGCGGAGCCGAAGAAGTACTTTCTCGGCTCGCCCGGCATCGGCAATGCACTGCATCTGATCGGCGAGATTGTCTCGGTGCAGGCCGGCATTCAGATGACCCATGTGCCCTACAAGGGCAGCGGCCCGGCGGTGGCGGGCCTGCTTGCCAACGATGTGCAGTTTCTGGTGCAGTCGGCCGAGGCGGTGCGCCAGCATGTGCAAAGCGGCCGCCTGCGCGCGCTGGCGACGATTGAATCGACGCGGCTTGATGCCTTCCCCGATGTGCCGACGTTGGCCGAGAGCGGCCTCACCAATCTCAACATCATGAACTGGTATGGCGTGTTCATGCCGGCGGCAACGCCGCGCGACATTGTTGACTTTTGGGAGCGTGAGTTGCTGCTGGTGGCCAAAGACCCGGCGTTTGTGAAGCGCATGAAGGAGATGAGTTTTGATCCCATCGCATTCGGCGCGCAGGAGTTCACGCGGCTGATGAATGCCGAGCGCCCGCAGTGGACGGCGGCGATCAAGGCGGCCGGCATCGCCACCAAAAAAGACTGACTTCGAAAGGATATTGAATGGATCTCGGCATCAAAGGCCGCCGCGCCGTGGTTTGCGCCTCCTCGCAAGGCCTCGGCCTCGCCTGCGCCACCGCGCTGGCGCGCGAAGGCTGCATCGTCTTCATCAACGGGCGTGACGCTGATCGTCTCGCCGCCGCCATCGGCTCGATCACACAAGCGCTCGGTACCAACGCAGACGGCACCGCGTCTGCCGTGCTTGGCGTCGCTGCCGACATCACGACTGAAGCTGGCCGCCAGACCTTGTTCGATGCCTGCCCCGAAGCCGACATCCTGGTCAACAACAACGCCGGCCCGCCACCGGGCAAGCTGAGCGACTGGGATCACGCCGCCTGGCTCGCCGCGCTCGAAGCCAACATGCTCGCGCCGATTTTGCTGATGCGCGCGCACCTGCCCGGCATGCGCGCGCGCAAGTTCGGCCGCATCGTCAACATCACCTCGGCGATGGTCAAAAGCCCGCGCCCGCACATGGCGCTCTCGACCACCGCGCGCACCGGCGTGACCGCGTTCGCCAAGGCGATGTCGCTCGAAGCCGCTGCCGATAACGTCACCATCAACAACCTGTTGCCGGAGCGCGTCGACACCCCGCGCCAGCAGTTCATGGCCGAGCGCATGATGAAGGCGCAGAACATCGACCGTGCCGAAGCACGCCGCCGCATCACCGAGACCGTCGCGGCGAAACGCTTCGGCACGCCGGGTGAGTTCGCCGATGCCTGTGCGTTTCTATGCAGCGCGCAGGCCGGGTTTATTTCGGGGCAGAATTTGCAGCTGGATGGCGGGTCTTATCACGGGCTGATCTAACCGTGCTTTGCGGGCCGGCGTCAGTCTGAAACTCTTCTGAAGCCTTTGGTGGGAGCCGTTCTTCGGCTCATCACCCGCAGCGGGTGACGCATCACCAGCGCCGCACGGTTCAGCGCGGTGGCAGGTTGATGGTGTGGCCGGCGATCTCGACCACCGGCCTCAACCCCCGCACCAACAGCATGCAAGCAAACGTAAGGACCACTGCGCCGATGCCCACCATGTCAAAGCGCGTCAACGCACCATCGGCGGCGTGACCAATCACTGCACCGGCAAACAGCGAGGCCACGCCTGCGCCAAGGTTTTGCACTGACGACGACAAACTCATGAACGCCCCGCGCACCGGTGCGTGTACGCAAGTGGTGATGAGCGCCATCAAGGGAATGAAGCGGCCTGACATCAGCACCATGAAGGGCACCGTCACCGCGATCAACACCACCAGCGACGCGCGCGGCAAATGGGTCGCAAGCACGAGGGGCACGGTCGATGCGAACGCAAGCAAAAAGAACACGCGGCGTTTGCCGTAGCGGTCAGCGCACCAGCCGATCAGCCGTGACGTGAACAAGGTCGCCAACCCGGAAAACAAGAACACGTAAACGAGTTCCGCTTCGGTGATGCCGACGTTCTTCACCTGATAGGCCGAGAGAAACGGAAACACCATGAAGCCCGACAGCGTGAACACAAACACCGAGGCTAACGCGCGCCGGTGATTGGGCACCGTGAACAGTTGCAGAAAGTTGTGCAACAGGTTGCGCGACGGTGGCGCGCCTGGCGCCGCCGGGGATTGCGACGCCGTCTGCTGCGCTGGCGGATGCAAATGCGCATCCACGCGTGGCACCACCAGCGGCAACACAAACCACAGCGCAGCACTCAGCGCCGCCAGGGCGAAGAACGGCGCATGCCAGCCCAAGTGCGTGGCGATATACAAACCGGCCGGCACGCCAATCACCGACACCACCGGAAACGCCGACATCACCACGCCCATGGCGCGCCCGCGCCGTTCTGCGGGAATCAAGTCACCGATGATGGCCAGCACGATCGAACCGATCACACCGCCGAAGACACCTGCCAACGCGCGTGCGGTGAAGAAGCTCCAGTAACCAGTTGCCAGCGCACAAGCCAGCGTTGCCACCACAAAGCCCGCGTACATCGCCAGCAACGCACTGCGCCGCTCGAAGCGGTCAATCACGAACGCAGCAGCCAGCCCCGCCGCCGCCGCCGCGATCGCGTACACCGAGACGAGGTATCCAAACTCCTGCGCCGAAATGCCCCACAGCCGCATGAACTGCGGCGACAGCGGGCTGATCATCATGAAGTCGAGGATGTGCGTGAACTGCAGGCAGGCGAGCAGCCACAGCAGCAGGCGCTCGCGGCGCTCGCCTGTCACGCGGCGCTACCTCGCTCCACGCGGCACATCGCGCAAAAACGCCACAAGCTGCTGCTTCCAGTTCTTCGCCTGCCCGGTAGTGCCATGCCCCGCCGTGTTCTCGCTCGCGGGGATCAGGTAGATGCGGCCATTTTTGACGCGCTTGATTTCGCGCTCGAGCACGCCGGTCTCGGGCGGGTTGCGTTCGTCGTCGGCCGAGTTGATCGCGAGCAGATGTGCGGTGATTTTGTCGAGCTGCGGTGCGGGGTTGTAGTCACGCGAGGAGTCCCACTGATACAGCGTGTCGTTGGCGTCAGCGGTGAACGGGGCCTTGAGGCGGCCATCAAGCAGGGCGTCTGCCTGGGCGCGGGTTGGCGCGGCTTTTTGCAGCGCCTGGTTGCCGCCGTTGGTCGCGAAGTTGTACATCACCGAGGAGTAGTGCGCGCTCTTGGGTTGCGTGGTGTAGTTACCGTTGTTCCACGCCGGGTCGTTGCGAATCGAGTCGATGATGAGGCGCCGCAGCATCCAGTTGCGGCTCGACATTTCGGCCGGTTGCGAGGCCATCGGCACCAGCGCATCCATCATGCCGGGGTGGCGCGTGCCCCAGATCCAGGTTTCCATGCCGCCCATCGAGTTGCCAATCACGAGGCGCAGGCGCTTGATGCCGAGGTGCTCGATGACGAGGCGCTGTGCGGCGTCGACCATGTCGGTGTAGTTGTAGCGTGGAAACCTGGTGCGCAGGCCATCCGACGGTTTGCTCGATTTGCCGTGGCCGATCACGTCGGGCAGGATGATGAAATAGCGGCTCGCGTCGAGCGGCTGGCCGGCACCGAACAACTCACCGCCAAACGCCGGCCCGAGCATGCTGGTGCCGGAGCCCGTCGTGCCATGCAGCACCAGCACCGCATCGTTGGTGGGGTTGCCTAGCGTCGTGTAGTGCAGCTTGAGTTCGGGCAGGGTCTCGCCGGTGTGAAAGCGGAAGTCCTTGACGATCCAGGTGCCTTCCTTGGGCACGATCGCGGGCGTCGCCGCGGCGATGGCAGCGGGCGTGACGGCGGGCGCGGAGGCCGCAATCGGGGCCGGTGCCTGCGGTTCGCCGCGCTGCGCGCAGCCCGGCAAAGTAGCCAGCGCCGCAAGGGCAAAGAGTGCGCTGGCGAAACGTAGACATTTTCCAGAATGGTTCATTTGATCTCCTTCATCCGTGACGCACTGTTCGAGGGGCTCGACCTTACTTGAGCGGCGCCAGCGGCGGCTTGGCTCCGCCCGGCAGCGGCGTGCGGTCTACATTGAGCACCATCGCCACCAGCGTGTAGTAGCCGTTGACGGCAATCAGATCGACCGCGCCCTGCTCGCCAAACCGGTCCACCACGGCTTTGTAGGTAGCGTCGCTGACCTGGTGCGTGCTGTGCAACTCGTGCGAGAAGTTGTAGATCACGGTTTCGTCGGCATCCATGCCGGCGGGCCGTTTGCCTAGCGCGAGCGCATCGGCAATCGCCGGGTTGAGCCCCGCTTTGAGCGCGAGACGGTGATGCGCGACCCACTCGTATTGCGCACCCCAATGACGCGCGGTGACGAGAATGGCGAACTCGTTGAGCTTGAACGGCAACGAGGTCTTGAAGCGGATGTATTCGGCGACGCCGCGCAGTTGCTCGGCCAGCGCCGGGCTGCGCAGGTAGACGTTGAAAGGCGCGCCAATCGTCGGTGCGCCGACCACGGCAGCGGCACTGCCGGTGGCCGAGGTTGGGCCCGCCAGGATGTTGTCAACGTACTTTTTCTGATCCGGCGTCATCTCGGCAATCGGCGTGAGCTTGAAGCGGCGTCCGTCGTCCTGCGCCGCCGCGCCGGGGCTTGCCGCGATGATGCCCGCCGTCACTGCGCTCATGGCAACACCTGCTGTCAATCGATTCATGTTTACCTCTCTGTGTGAATGTGAACCGGCAGTTGCCGGTGGTGGTGTCGCACAACTGTTTACAGCACGCCCGAGGTGCCGCCGTCGAGATTGATGCTGGTGCCGGTGACATAGCTGGCTGCGTCCGACGCGAGAAAGGTGATGACGTTGGCTACTTCTTCGGCGAGGCCGACGCGCCCCAGAGGAATGCTCTTGCCCATCTCGACATACAAGTCTTCGACATTGCGCCCGGCCTTGGCAGCCTTGGTTTCATGCTGCCCGGCGCGGATCAGGCCAATGCACACGGTGTTGACGAGAATGTTGTCGGGCGCGAATTCTTTGGAGAGCGCCTTGGTCATCGCCAGGCCCGCTGCGCGCGTCACTGAGGTTGGCATCGATTGCGCGGGCGGCTGCTTGGCGCCGATGTTGGTGATGTTGATGATGCGCCCGCCGCCTTGCTTGCGCATCTCGGGGATCACCAATCGCGTGAGGCGAATCGCGCCAAACAATTTCAGATCGAAATCAGATTGCCAAGTCGCGTCGGTCACCGATTCGAACGCGCCGCGATTCGACGTGCCTGCGTTGTTGACCAGAATGTCAACGCGGCCAAACGCGGCGAGCGCTTCCTTGACCACACGTGCGCAATCCGCTTCTTTCGACATGTCGGCCTGCGCCGCCACCGCTTTGCCACCTGCCGCGACAATCGCTGCCACCGCTGCGTCGAGACGCTCGCGCCCGCGCGCGGCGATCACGACCGATGCCCCCTCGGCCGCGAGCGCTTGCGCAGTGGCCAGACCAATGCCTTGGGTGCCGCCGGTGACGATGGCGACTTTGTTTTGCAGATTCAGTTTCATGCTGTGTTCCGGTAAGAGTGAGGGTGCGGGTTGGGATGAGATAAATCGGTCAAGGCCTTGGGGCCGAAAGCCTTGGTGGAAGCGGGTTGCATGGCATCAATCAGCCAAGACCCTTGATGGGAGCGGTTCTTGAGGAGACGGCTGGGCCGCAAACACGCCCATGCGCATCAACGCAACACCGCGCTCTTGTCCGCGGCAGCAACCAACGCAGCAGCATCTTCAGGCAACAGGAATCCTTCGGCCACGCTGCGCTCCGCCGCCTTCTTCACCGCAGCGACATAACCATCATGCGTGGCGTAGCGCTCCTGCAACGACGGGCGTGGATCATGGTTGGCGCGGCGCTCATCGGCGGTCTTGGCAAACGGAATCATGCCGCCGGCGTAGTTGCAGATTTGGTCTTTGTGAAATCCGCCCGCCGTCACGTTCCAGCCTAGGTAAGTGCCGAGCGGCGCGTCGAGCAAGGGCACCGGAACACCACCGACTTCGTTACCGTCGGCATCGACCTTGGGCGCAAGCATCTTGAGCGAGCGTTTGATGCGCGGCGGCGCGTTCGAGACGATGCCGGAGCCATCGATGGCATTGAAGCGCGGCCCCCAGTCGTAGTCATGCACCGGCATGATGAAGTCGGGCTCCGGCACGGTGGCGCGCAAGCCGGGCAGGGTAGGGAAGCCGAGCGCGGCCTTGTGTGCTTCCGCAAGTTCACCCTTGGCAAGAGTCGGGTAACGGCTCGGCGGTGGCGGCGTGCCTTTCATCACCCAATTGCGAAAGTGAACGCGCAGTGCATTGGTGGTCTCGCGTTGTGACACCGGATTGGCCGGCAGCACGGCGGTGCCAAAATTGTTGCCGGGACAAGCCGTGCCGGTCTTCGGCAAACCGACGCCGGGCAGGCTGGTGTCGAAGCCGCCCGCGCCGCCATTGTGATTGGTACTGGCGATGTAATAGCGGCGCACGTTGTCGGGCAAGGGCAAGTCTTGTTTGGCGTCAGTGCCGACCCACTCCGGCGTCAACTTCAACGCCCACACTTCGGCCGAGCCGAAATGCTCGATGATCTTCGGGCAGGTCGCCGTCGCAGCGCAGCGATCCAGAATGCCGGCCGCACGCAGGCCGCGCACTTTGTCCGGATGTGGCAGCCACCACTGCGGGCCTTCGCTGCCGGCCTGATACAACTCGAGCACGCCATCGGGTTGCGCCCAGCGGAAGTTGAGCGCGATGCGGCGGCCCGCAATAATTGGCCACATGCCGTCATGCACCATGCTGCCGTCTTCGGCGCGGTTGAAGCCGAGATGCAGCCAGCCGCGCAGATAGTTGCCCGATTGCGAAATGCCGCGCGTGATCGAATGCGTGACCGCGCGCGCGATCGGGTTGGCCGTGCCGTTGTCATCGACAATTGATTTCTTGAAAAAGGCACCCACATCGCGCCACGCGGCAAAGCCAATGCCCAGCACGTAGGGGTCTGCTGCGGTGAACACCACTTGATAGAGGCGGTTGGTGTCGAAGCCATTGCGCAGACAAATCTGCGTCGCATCGGGCGTGCCGGGGAAAGGGTTGGCGGCATCGCATTTCGCCCAAGCCCAATCGCCTGCGGCAATGACTTGTTCGTCAATCACCTTGCCGCTCTGGGTTTCGCCGCCGCGCGAGACCAGCCTGGCCTTCTTCGTATCGAGGCTTACCGGCTTGTAAGGCACCGGGTTGGTCTGCACCATCAGCGGCTGTGAATTGGGCCCGGCGCGGTTGACGATGCGGCCCAGCACTTGGCCCGTTACCGGTCTGCCGCCTGGTCCCCTGGCCACCGGTACTTGCAGAAACTGAAAGTCTTTCACGCTCGCCTTGTCGCGTACCGCGGTCTGGCCGCTGTTGTCGCCCTGCCAAGCGCTGGCGAGCATGATGTCGCCAAACGCCTGCTCCTGCGGCGCATAGGCAAATACGCGGCCGCGGTTAGGCACGTCGTGCCACAGCATGCCGCTCGCGCGGCTCATGTCCACTGGTTTGTAAATCACGAACGAGGCCACGTAGCGCACTTTGCCATCTGCATCCTTGGCTAGAGCGATGTCCTGAATGATGGCGTTGCCAGGATGCCTGGGGTCGAGCTCGCCGAAGGCGCGCCCGGCGACTTGCTCATACGCGATGGCGGGGGCCGTTGCGCCAGTGGACAGCGGCATCGGCACGGTTTCGTCAATCACGATGCGCGTGATGCGCGCCGCAGCGGGTTGGCAGAAGGCGAGCGCAAGCGCGCTGATGGCCAGCATGGCAGATGCCGATTTCATGTCTCTCTCCGGTGATGTTTTGGATTTTTTCCAACTTTACTCCAGTAAGATGCGACCCAACTATTTCCGGCGACACATCATGGCAAAACAGAAAATCAATGGCCGCTCGGCCTTCCTGCAACTCTTGATCGACGAAGGCGTTACCCATTTGTTCGGCAACCCCGGCACCACCGAGCTGCCGGTGATGGAGGTGATCTCGCAGTTTCCGCAACTCAACTACGTGTTGGGATTGCAGGAGTCAGTCGTGATGGCAATGGCCGATGGCTTCTCGCGCGCCACCGGCAAGCTCTCTGCCGTCAACCTGCATTGCGCGCCGGGCCTGGGCCACGCGATGGGCGCGCTCTACAGCGCCAAGTTTTCCGGTTCGCCCGTGATCGTCACCGCCGGGCAATACGAAATCGGCCACGGCCTGACCGAACCCTTGCTCTACGACACCCTGGTGCCGATTGCCGCGCCGTTGGTGAAATGGGCAGTCGAGGTCGAACGCATCGAAGACCTGCCGCGCATCGTGCATCGTGCCGCCAAGATCGCGCTCACGCCACCCACCGGGCCGGTGTTCATCAGCCTGCCCGGCAGCATCCTCGATGACGAAGCCGAGATCGACTTGGGCTTCCCGTCGCGAGTGGATCGCGGCACGCGCCCGTCGGATGCGGTGATCGCCTCGGTCGCGGCGCGTTTGCTGCAAGCCAGGCGGCCAGTGATTCTCGCGGGGCGCGAGCTGGCCGATCACGATGCATTTGCCGAAGCCGGGCGCTTCGCCGAGAGCATCGGCGCTGCGGTGTATCTGGGCTCGGTCCAATACAACGCACGTTTTCCTTCCGGGCACGCGCTCAACCTTGGCGAGATCGGCCGCAATCAGGAGCGCGTGCGCGCGACGCTCAGTGAATACGATTTGCTGATTTGTCTCGGCGGCGACTTGTTGCGCATGTCGCCCTACAGCCCCACCGAGCCGCTGCCCGAGACCCTGCCGGTGCTGCATATCTCCGAGCGCGATGGGGAACTGGGTAAAAACTACCCGACTGAAATGGCGATCTGCGCCAACGTCAAAGAGACCTTGCGCGCCCTGCAGCCCGCGCTCGACGCCACCCGCAGCGCCGACTACGCGCGCAGCGCGAACGAGCGCTGCGCCGCCATCACCAGGCAAAACTGGTCAATCAAGCGCACGCAACAAATGGCGGCGCTCGAAGCGAAGAAGCACGAGGTGCCGGTGTGGACGGAGTATTTGATGGGCCGCATCAGCGAGCTTCTCCCCGCCAACGCCATCGTGGTCGAAGAGCACGTCAGCTCGGCGGCGGGCATGGCGAAAGTGTTGCGTAGCAACGATGCGCACAGCTACTACGGCCTCGCCAGCGGTGGCCTCGGCTTCGGCCTGCCCGGCGCGATTGGCATCAGCCTCGCGCACCCCGAGCGGCCAGTGGTCGCCATCATCGGTGACGGCAGCGCGATGTACGCGATACAGGGCTTGTGGACAGCCGCGCATTTGAAACTGCCCATTACCTACATCATCGTCAACAACCGCAGCTATCGCATCATCAAAGACCGCCTGGTCGCGCTGCGCAAGACCGACGCGTTCGTCGCAATGGATCTCAAGGATCCGGCCATCGACTATCAAGCGCTGGGGCAGAGCATGGGCGTGCGTACCGCACTGGTGACGCAGCCGGCAGACATCGACGAAACGCTTACACGCATGATGGCCGGCACCCTGACTGGTGAGGGGCCATGCCTGGTGGAGGTGGTGGTGGAAGACGGCTTCGGGTCTTGAGTCACGCCAAGAGTGGCTCCCAGAGCCATTATTCGGGGAGTGACAAATTCAATCTGCCTGTACGCCTGCCGCCCGCGCGACCTGGCCCCAGCGTTGCCACTCGGCAGCAAGCATCTTTTCTGCTTCCGGCGGTGTCGTGCTGGCGGGCTCTACGCCGGCCTTGAGCAATGACTCGCGCATCACCACGGCTGAAGTGGTGGCGAGCAGCGCACGGTTGAGTTGATTGACCACGTCAACTGGCGTCGCCTTGGGTACCACCAGCAGGTGCCAGCCGCCGCTCACCACCGGCACGCCTTGCTCGGTCAATGTCGGAATGTCCGGCGCGGTCGCGACGCGCTGTGCTGTGGTGACGCCGAGCAACTTCACGCGCCCGCTTTTGGATTGCGGCACCGCCACCGTGAGTGGCACCATGAAGGCATCGACTTGCCCTCCCGCTATCGCCGTGATGGCTGGCGCTGCGCCCTGAAACGGCACATGCACGAGGTCGATGCCGGTGGCCTGCTTCAATTGCTCGAAGGTGATTTGCGAGGTGCTGCCGACGCCCCACGAGGCAAAGTTGAGTTTGCCCTTGTTCTTTCTGGCGTAGTCGATGAACTCGGCCAGCGTGTTCACCGGCAGCTTGGGGTTGATCACCAGCGCAAACGGAAAGTGGCCGATGACGCCGACCGGCGTGAAGTCTTTCAGGGCGTCGTAGTTGACCTTCTTGTAGATGTGCGGGTTGATGGCATGGCTCTCGGCCGTGGCCAGCATCACGGTATAGCCATCGGGCGCGGCGCGCGCTACCGCTTCGGCGCCGATCATGGCGTTGGCGCCCGGGCGGTTCTCGACAATCACGGATTGCCTGAGATGCTCGCCCATGCCCTGCGCCACCATGCGCGCCACCACATCGGCATTGCCGCCTGCGGTGAAAGGCACGATCAGGCGAACCGCGTGATCGGGAAATGGTTTGCTCTGCGCGAATGCCGGTGTGGTGATTGCTGCTCCCAACACGGCGCCCACCGCGGCAAACAATGTGGCACTGGCGATGCGCATGCGTGTGAAGACCATGGCGTCTCTCTTTCTCAATCGTTCACAAACCGGGATTGGCCAGCAACCGGCCAAAGCCATTGATGGGCGCATTGACATGCGCAACGCGCAGCGCATTCCACATCATCGCCGCCGCACTCGATACCACCGGCTTGCCGAGGTCTTGTTCCATCATTGCCAGCGTCTCGATGGTCGGCATGCCGACGCCGGAGAGGAATACCGCCTGCGCGTCCGCACAATCGACCTGGCGTGCGAGGCCGTAGGCGCGCTGCGGCGTTTCGTCGTAAATATTTTGCACGCCGGCAAGGCGGCCAATGCTCACCACCTCGAAGCCGTGTGCTGCAAGATTGACTTTGCACTGTTGGGTAGCCGCCTCGCCATAGGGCGTGCCCACGGCAACCCGCTCCACGCCGAGGCGGCGCAAGGCTTCAACCACGCTGCCAAATGCCGTGATGAAGCGAAACCCGCTGGAGCGCTGCATGCGCTCGACCAGTTCCGCCTCGCCCGCCTTGCCCAGCGTGTAGCTGCTCGCGGTATGTGCCAGCACCATCACCGACGGGTTGACCATCGCGAGCAAAGAGACGTTTTCGTCGAGATGCGCAATCTGCGTGCGGTTGCGCTCCTCCTGCCCGTCGAGACTGCCGGTGACGCCGTGCGCCACCATGCGCGTGAAATGCACCGACACGCCGGGGGGCGTGAGGCGAATCACCTCCGGCTCGGTGGTGGGGTTGCCGGGGGGAATCAAAAATCCCAGTCGTGCGCGATAGCCCGTCATGCGATGCCTGTCATGTCATTCTGCCGTGTTCAAAATACCAGTTCGATGAGATAAGGCCCGCTGCTCGCGAGGCCGCGCTTGAGTTGTACCGCAAGCTCGTCAAGCGTGGTGGCTTGGCCGGCTTCAACCCCATGTCCGCGCGCCAGCGCTTGCCAGTCGAGATTGGGGCGGTCGAGCGTGAGCATGTCGGTGGCGCGCTGGCCTGGCGTGCCGGCACCGACCGCAGCCAACTCGCCGCGCAGGATGTTGTAGCTGCGGTTGGCGAACACGATGATTGTCACGTCCAACTGCTCGCGCGCCATGGTCCAGAGCGATTGCAGGGTGTACATCGCGCTGCCGTCGCCTTCGAGAGTGATCACCTTGCGCCCCGGTGCGCCGAGGGCTGCGCCCACCGAGGTGGGCAGGCCAAAGCCGATCGAGCCGCCCATGGTGGTGAGCCAGTCGTGGGGCTGCGACTGCGTAGTGAGGGGTGCAAAGCCGCGTCCGCTCGACACGGCTTCATCGACCACCACTGCGTTCTCCGGGATCAACGCACCGAGCACGGCCGCAATGCCATCGAGCGTGACCTTGCCGGTAGGCAGCGCAGCGGGGTTGAGTGCTGCCACATGCGCGGGCGGTGTGGTGCGCGCGCCGAGTGCATCGGCCAGGGCTTCGAGCGCGGCGACGATGTCTTCTTCCACGGTGGCCAGCGTGGTGAACGTGCATTCGGCCGGCGCGAGCGTGGAGGGCTTGCCGGGGTAGGCGAAAAAACTCACCGGTGCTTTGGTGCCCGCGAGCACGATCTGGCGAAACCCGGCCAGTGTTTTTAGCGCCAGATCGACCACATAAGGCACACGCGCCGACACCACGCGCCCGGCACCGCGCTCGGTGCGCGCGCTGTTGTACCCACTCAAAATTTGGCAGCCGGTTTTGGCCGCGATGCGCCCGGCCAATTCCATCGCCGGGTTGCGCACCCCGATGCCGCCCATCATGAGCGCGGCGTTGGGCTGCATGAGCGCCTGTGCGGCCGCGCGCACGGCATCACCCGAGACGGTGCTGCGCGCCGGGGCGGGCCGTGCTTTGGCAGGCGCAGCGCCTTCGTTCCACGCCGTGTCGGCCGGCAAAATAAGCGTGGCGATCTGTCCCGGCGCGGCGCGTGCGGCTTCGACCGCGAGTGCGCCATCGGCAGCGATGTCCTGCGATGATTTCGAGGTCTTGACCCAATGCGACATCGGCCGCGCAATGCCTTCGATATCGGCAGTCAGCGGTGCGTCGAACTTGAGATGGTGGCTGGCGTGTTCGCCGACGATGTTGACGATGCCCGAGCGCGCCTTCTTGGCGTTGTGCAAATTGGCAAGACCGTTGCCCAGACCCGGCCCAAGATGCAGCAGGGTCGAGGCCGGTTTGCCGGTCATGCGGAAGTAGCCATCGGCCGCGCCGGTGACCACGCCTTCAAACAGTCCGAGCACGCAACGCATGCCTTCGACCTTGTCGAGTGCCGCGACGAAATGCATTTCGGATGTGCCCGGATTGGTGAAGCACACCTCCACTTCGCTCGCGATCAGGGTGCGAACCAGACTCTCAGCGCCGTTCATGATGGTTTCTTGAAAATGGAAGAGTGCGCAATGTAACTGAAAGGCCCGCGTCATTGCGTGCGCGGCGGTTTGGCGTTAAGGTAATGAGCGTTTGATAAATAGCCTTGACCGGTCCGCACCGGGATTCACGTTACCGCGCGGAGCGGTGCAGCGTAGTGCAGTGTTGATGGTACTGCCCGCGCTGACAATGCCCATCACCTATATAAGACATCAGGAGACAAGCCATGTTCAACACAGCCCATAGCCGCACTGCCGCCAGCCCGGCCGGCTCTGCCGCCTGCGCGCACACTGCCGCACGCTATTCGTGTTTTTGCGAACCGGCACCTTCGCGCCGCGGTTTTTTGTCCAGCCTCACAGCGCTGGGTGCTTCAGCGGGCATGGCGGCGGCCTTGCCAGGGTGTACGACTGCGTCATCTTCGGGTGGCGCGGCGGGCGGCGCACCAGCGAAAAACCGCATCGACACGCACCACCATGTGTTCTCGCCCACCTACGTGAGCGAACTGGCCAAGGTCAATCAGGCGCCGCCAATTGTGCGCAACTGGTCGCTCGCCAAAACATTGGAAGACATGGACAAGGCCGGCGTCGCCACCTCGATGGTGTCGGTCACCACGCCGGCGGTGCAATTCCTCGACTCAGCCAACGCAAGGCGCGTGGCACGCGAGAGCAACGAGTGGGCAGCACAGATTGCCAAGGATCATCCCGGCCGTTTCGGCTCGTTCATCATGCTGCCCTTGCAGGACATCGACGGCTCGCTCAAGGAAATTGAGTACGGCCTCGACGTGCTCAAGGCCGACGGCATCTGCCTGCTCACCAGCTATGGCGACAAATGGCTCGGCCACGCCTCGTTCGCACCGGTGATGGCCGAGATCAACCGCCGCAAGGCCATCCTCTACACGCACCCGACAGCAGCCAACTGCTGCCGCAACATCCTCACGCCCGACGTGCAGCCCACCGTGGTCGAGTTTGGCACCGACACCACGCGCACCATCGTTGACATCGTGTTCTCCGGCACTGCAGCGCGCAACCCGGACATCAACTTCATCTTCTCGCACGCCGGCGGCACCCTGCCCTTCCTCACCGAGCGTCTGCTGCGCGCGCCCATCATCGACCCCAAGCTCGCAGCGCGCGTGCCCAACGGTGTCATGCATGAGCTCAAGCGCTTCTACTACGACACCGCCTGGTCAGCCCACCCCGGCGCACTCGCGTCACTGATGCAACTGGTCAATGTCTCGCAAGTGTTGTTCGGCTCCGACTACCCGTATCGCACCGGTGAAGACCACGTCAAGGGCATCATCAACTACGGTTTTTCGCAGAGCGATCTGGACGCCATTGGGCGTGGCAATGCGATGCGGTTGATGCCGAAGTGGAGGGTTTGACGACGATAGTGCAAATTTGACTGAGGCGGCGTAACTGCTCGAAAGCTGAATCCATGAAAATACTCCTCGATCTCGACGACGCTCTTCTGAAAGAGGTCATGATCCTTGGCAGCTTTCCAACCAAGCGCGCCGCCGTGACGACCGCACTCGAAGAATTCTTGAAACTCCTCAAGCGCCGCGAGTTGGCCGCCATGCGCGGCAAGGTCCATTGGGAAGGCGAGCTTGATCAGTGGCGCGTGAAACGTGCGCCTGAAATCGTTGGTGGAAGCCAATCTGTTTGGAAATAGGCCTGTATACGTTGGTAGCCAACGGTTTGCGCGGCGCACCTGGTTGATTTTTGCGAAGCGATGAAAGTGGCCGCGTTGGTGGCGGACACGTTCAATCGGCCCGCAATCGCTCAATCACTTTTTGATCCAGCAGCAGGCCCTGGCTCGGATCAAAATACCAGACCGGCTATTCCGCCTTGATGCCCTGCGCCTTGATGAGCGCGGCCCAGCGCGTCATTTCGTCGTTGACCAGCGCCGTCATCTGCGCCGGGCTGCCGGCAACTACATCCAGCCCGAGATCAGCGATGCGCTTTTTCGCATCAGCCTGATTGACTGCCGCGACGATCTCTTTGTTGAGACGCTCGATCACCGCCGCGGGGGTGCCGGCCGGCGCGGAGAAGCCGACCCAAAATTTCATGACGAATTGCGGCAAGCCCGCGTCGCGCGCCGATGGCACATCGGGCAGCACCGCAGAGCGTTCTTCACTGGTCAGCACCAGCGCGCGCAGTTTGCCGCCGCGGATGTGTGGCAGCGCAGTCGGCACCGAGGTCACCAGCGCTTGCACCTGGCCACCCATCAAGTCTTGCAACACGGCACCCGCGCCCTTGTAGGGGATGTGCACCATGTAAATCCCCGTCAAGCGCTTAAGCAGTTCGCTGCCCAAGTGTGTGTTGGTGCCGATGCCGCCCGAACCGTAATTGAGCTTGCCGGGCTGCGACTTGGCGAGCGCGACGAACTCCTTGACCGTGTTGGCCGGCACGCCGGGGTGGACCACCAGCACATGCGGTACCGACACCGCGATGCCGATGTGGCTGAACGCGGTTTTCGGGTCGTAGGGCAGATTGGGGTTGAGGCCTGCTGCGATGGCATAGGACAACTCCGTCGTCAGCAAGGTGTAGCCATCGGGCGCGGCGCGCGCTACCGAGGCCCAGCCCACCGCGCCGCCACCGCCGAGGCGGTTGTCCACCACGACTGGTTGGCCAAGCGACGGCGTCATGGTTTGGCCCACCATGCGCGCCACCAGATCGGTGCTGCCGCCAGTGGAGAACGGTACGACGATGGTGATGGATTTGGCAGGGTAGGGCGCTTGCGCGGCGACCGTACCGGCGACGACGAGAAGCACGCACGCCAGCACGTACCGTGTGAATCGAAGCTTCATGATGGCGTCCCCAACAGGTGTGGTCGATAGCCAGGGATTCTATGCGACCGGTTAGAGGCGGCCCTCTAAGTCTTCGCGGCTACTTCAAGCATTTGAATCGCAAGGCAATTTTTGGAGCCAATGAAGAGCCAATCGCACCGCAACATCGATTCGTCTTGACCGTCATCACGATAAATGAGAAAAAGCACGACCGTTCGGTTTATTTCTTCGTGCATTTCTCATTCTGATCCTGCTGTGTCCCCTCCAAAATCCCTCTCCAAAGGCGAACAAACGCGCGAGCGCATTCTCGATGCGGCGCAGTTGATCGCCAGCCGCGAAGGGCTGGAGGGGCTGACCATCGGTGGCATTGCCGAGCGCCTGGAGATGTCAAAGTCGGGCGTGTTCGCGCACTTTGGCAGCCGCGAGGATTTGCAGATTGCGGTGATCGACGACTACGTGCGGCGCTTTCTGGATGCCGTGTTTTTCCCTTCGCTGAAAAAGCCACGCGGCCTGCCGCGCCTCAAAGCCATGTTCGAAAATTGGCTGGACCGCATCGTCTTTGTCGAGATTCCCAACGGCTGCGTGTTTGTCTCGGGCGCCGTCGAGTTTGACGACAAGGAAGGCGCGGTGCGCGACCGCATGGTCGCCGTCAATCGCGCCTGGCAGGGCGAGATGCGCAAGGCCGCTTTGCAGGCGATGGACCAAGGGCATTTGCTGCCCGATACGGATACCGAACAACTCATCTTTGATCTCTATGGCGTGATGCTGTCGCTGCATCACGACGCGCGCTTGCTGCGCGAGCCGCGCGCCGTCGAACGTGCGCGCCTGAGCTTCAAGCGCACGATTGATTTTTACGCGGGTGCTGCACCCGTTCGCAAAGAGGGAAAGGCGGCTGCCAGACTCGCCGCGTGAGGGGCGTGCGCGTCACGGTGGTCTATTCGCAATGTTTGACTGGAATTGATAAAGGCGTTTCATCATGGCTCAATACACTCCCCCCCTGCGCGAGATGCAATTCGTGATGCACGAAGTGCTGCGCGCCGAAGGCGTCCTCAAACAGTTGCCGGCCGTGGCCGACAACACCCGCGACGTGATCGACCAGGTACTCGAAGAGGCCGGCAAGTTCTGCGCCGAAGTGCTGTTCCCGCTCAACCAGGTGGGCGACCGCGAAGGTTGCACGCTCGACCAGACCACGCATGAAGTGCGCGTGCCGGCGGGCTTCAAGCAAGCCTACAAACAGTTTGTCGAAGCGGGTTGGCCTGCCTTGTCGTGCGATCCGAAATACGGCGGGCAGGGCTTGCCGCACATTGCGCAGTCGGCGTTCCAGGAAATGATGAACTCGACCAATCAGGCCTGGAGCATGTACCCCGGCCTGTCGCATGGTGCCTATGGCGCGCTGCACCGGCACGGCACGGAGATGCAAAAGTCGGTGGTGTTGCCCAAGCTGGTGTCGGGCGCGTGGACCGGCACCATGTGCCTGACCGAATCGCATTGCGGTACTGACCTCGGGCTGCTGCGCAGCCGCGCTGAGCCGCAGGGGGATGGCACTTACAAGATCACCGGCAACAAGATTTTCATCTCCAGCGGCGAGCACGACATGGCCGAGAACATCGTCCATCTGGTGCTGGCGCGCCTGCCCGATGCGCCCGTAGGCACCAAAGGCATCTCGCTGTTTCTGGTGCCAAAATTCAAGTTCTCCGCGGAGGGCGCAATCGGTGAGCGCAATCCGATTTTCTGTGGTGGGCTCGAGCACAAGATGGGCATTCACGGCAACTCCACCTGCCAGATGAATCTGGACGGGGCCATCGGCACCATGGTGGGCGAGCCGAACAAGGGCCTCAACGCCATGTTCGTGATGATGAACGGCGCGCGCCTCGGCGTTGGCCTGCAATCGCTCGGGCTGATGGAAGTGGCGTATCAATCTTCACTCGCCTACGCCAAGGATCGCCTGCAAATGCGCTCGCTCTCCGGCGTCAAGGCCAAAGACAAACCGGCTGACCCAATCATCGTCCACCCTGACGTGCGGCGCATGCTGCTCACGCAAAAAGCCTACGTCGAAGGCAGCCGCGCGTTTGCCTACTGGATCGCGCTGCAAGGCGACATCGCGCACTACTCGGACGATGAAGACGACCGTAAGGACGCCGAAGACATGATGGCGTTGCTGACGCCGATCATCAAGGCCTTTATCACCGACGCAGGTTACGAGTGCACCAACCTCGGCATGCAGGTGTTCGGCGGCCACGGCTACATCGCCGAGTGGGGCATGGAGCAGTTTGTGCGCGATGCGCGCATCAACCAGATTTACGAGGGCACCAACACGATTCAATCGCTCGACTTCCTTGGCCGCAAGGTGCTCGGTGACGGCGGCGCGAAGATGAAAAAATTCGGCGCGCTGGTTGAGGCCTTCGGTGTCGAAGCCTCGGCGACACCGGGAATGAAGGAGTTTCTCGAACCGCTTGAAGAAATCGGCGGTAAGGTCACCGACATCTCGATGTGGGTTGGCATGCAGGGCTTCAAGAATCCCGATGAAGTCGGTGCGGCGGCGGTGGATTATTTGCGCCTGGTCGGCCACTTTGTCTACGCCTATTTCTGGGCGCGCATGGCGGAAGCCGCATTGAAGAAAGCGGATTCGGGCGACAAGTTCTACGAATCAAAGCTCGCCACCGCGCGCTTCTACTATCAGCGCCTGCTGCCGGAAACCGAAATGCTGGTGAAGCGCATCAAGTCGGGCTCGAAGGTACTGCTCGCGCTCGAAGCTGAATCGTTCTAAAAAAACCAAGGAGACCCAATGTCCAATTTCATTGTCAAGAAAGTAGCCGTGCTCGGCGCCGGTGTGATGGGCGCGCAGATTGCCGCGCACCTCGTCAATGCCAAGGTGCCCGCCATCCTGTTCGACCTCGCGGCCAAGGAAGGGCCGAAGAGCGGCATCGCGATGAAGGCGATCGAGGCGCTCAAGAAACAGAATCCCGCGCCGCTGGGCGTCCCCGCTCTCGGTGACTTGATCATGCCTGCCAACTACGAAGAGCATCTCGAGCTGCTCAAGGATTGCGACCTCATCATCGAAGCCATCGCCGAGCGCATCGAGTGGAAGCATGATCTGTACAAAAAGATCGGTCCCTTTGTGGCACCAGGTGCAACGCTGGCGTCGAACACCTCGGGCATTCCAATTCACAAGCTCGCCGAGGCATTGCCGGCCGATTTGAAGGCGCGCTTTTGCGGCGTGCACTTCTTCAACCCGTCGCGCTACATGCATCTGGTCGAGCTGATTCCGCTGGCGTCCACTGCGCCCGCGATCATCGACAACCTCGAAGGCTTCCTCACCTCGGTGCTGGGCAAGGGCGTGCTGCGAGCCAACGACACGCCCAACTTCATCGCCAACCGCGTCGGCACGGCGAGCATGGCGTTCACGCTCTACAACGCCGAGCGCTTGGGCCTCACCTTTGATGTAGTCGATGACCTCACCGGCGCGAAGATCGGCCGTGCCAAATCGGCCACGTTTGGTACTGCCGACGTGGTGGGCCTCGACACGATGGCGAGCGTGATCAACACGCTCAAGAACACGTTGCAGGCTGACCCCTGGCACAAATACTTTGATCAACCCGCGTGGCTCAAGGCGTTGCTCGAAAAAGGCGCGCTTGGCCGCAAGACCAAGGGCGGCGTATTCAAGAAGGTGGGCAAGGACATTCTGATGTTCGATCCCAAGAGCGGCGATTACGTGCCAGGCAGAGCCAAGGCCGCACCCGAGATCGAGAAAATCCTCAAGAAGAAAGACTGGGCCGAGCGCTTCAAACTGCTTCGCGAGTCGGCGCATCCGCAGGCGCAATTTTTGTGGGGCATGTATCGGGACACCTTCCACTACATCGCCGTTCATCTTGCCGAGATCGCCGACACCGCGCGCGACGTGGACTTCGCGATGCGCTGGGGCTATGCCAACAAGATGGGGCCGTTCGAACTGTGGCAATCAGCAGGCTGGGAGCAGGTCGCCAACTGGATTGCCGAAGACATCAAAGCCGGGAAAACCTTGGTGGATGAGCCTCTCCCGGCATGGGTTCTGGAGAACCGCATGGGTGTTCACTCTCCAGCCGGCTCGTGGTCGGCAAAGGAAGGCAAGTTCAAGCCGCTCTCGTCGCACCCGGTGTACGCACGGCAGACTTTCCGCGCCAATGTAGTGGGCAGCAACGCGGCAACGCCCGCGACCGGTGGCACAACGGTGTTTGAAGATGACGGCGTGCGCCTGTGGCATCTGGGCGACGGCGTGCTCATCATCTCCTTCAAGTCCAAGCTCTGCGTCTTGGGTGCGTTGCAGATTGGCGGCCTGCACAAGGCGCTCGACATCGCCGCAGCAGACTTCAAGGCGCTGGTGATTTATCAAAGCGGCGCAGCCGACGGCGGCCCGTTCTCGGCCGGTGCCGATTTGCAATCGATGCAGCCGATGATTCAGGAGCATGGTCTCGACATCGTCGAGCCGGAAGTCAAGAAGCTGCAGCACGCCTTCATGCGCATGAAGTATTCGCCGGTGCCGGTGGTGGCTGCGGTCGCGGGCCTTGCGCTCGGTGGTGGCAATGAAATTCAGCTGCATGCGGCCAAGCGCGTTGCCGCGCTGGAGAGCTATATTGGGTTGGTCGAAGTCGGCGTGGGGTTGATTCCTGCCGGCGGCGGCTTGAAGGAGGCCGCGCAACAGGGGGCCATGCAGGCGCAAGCGGTGGGCAGCAGCAATCTGCTCGACTTCATCAAGGGCCGCTTTCAAACCATCGCTACCGCCGGTGTCGCCAAGAGCGCGCTTGAAGCGCGCGCGCTCGGCTTCCTGCAAGCGACCGACACGATCGTGTTCAACCTCTACGAGTTGCTGCATGTGGCGCGCGTGGAAGCGCTGGCACTGGCCGACGCAGGTTACCGGCCACCGCTGCGCGCGAAGTTTGCCGTCGCGGGCCGTGCCGGCATTGCCACCATCAAGGCCTCGCTCGTGGGTCTGCGCGACGGCGGCTTCATCAGCGAATATGACATGCTGCTCGGCGAGCGCATCGCGTATGCGATGTGCGGCGGCGACATTGAAGCGGGCAGCCTGGTCGATGAGGAATGGATCCTCGCACTTGAATGCAAGGGCTTCATGGATTCGCTGCGCGATGAGCGCACGCAAGAGCGCATCTACGCCATGCTGACCACCGGCAAACCCCTCAGGAATTGACCCCGAAGTTTTCATCGCCACCCTCCCGCTCCTCCCGCTCCTCACGAGGCGGCGAGTGGAAGCCAAGTTCCAGGAGAACACCATGAGCAAACAAGTACAAGACGCCTACATCGTTGCCGCCGCCCGTACCCCCATCGGCAAAGCGCCGCGCGGCGTGTTCCGCAACACCCGCCCTGACGACCTGCTCGTCACGGCGATTCGCGCGGCGATGGCACGCGTGCCCAATCTGGACCCCAAGGCGGTTGAAGACGCGATCATCGGCTGCGCGATTCCCGAAGGCCCCCAGGGCTTGAACGTCGCGCGCATCGCCGTGTTGCTGGCCGGGCTGCCGCAGTCGGTCGGCGGCGTGACCGTCAACCGTTTTTGCGCGTCGGGCCTGACCACCATTGCGATGGCAGCGGACCGCATTCGCGTCGGTGAAGCCGACGTGATGCTGGCCGGCGGTTGCGAATCGATGAGCATGGTGCCGATGATGGGCAACACGCCGTCGATGAACGACAAGATTTTCACTGACGAAAACATCGGCATCGCCTACGGCATGGGCCTCACTGCCGAGAAGGTCGCGCAGCAATGGAAGATCACGCGTGAAGCGCAGGACGAGTTCTCGGTGAAGTCGCACCAGAAGGCGATGGCCGCCATTGCCGCCGGCTACTTCAAGGACGAGATCGCGCCGATGACCATCAGCGAGCGCTTCCCCAATCTGGAAAGCGGCGAAATCATCGCCAAGAGC
>JANPAR010000354.1:0-44089 GCA_031430015.1 Burkholderiales bacterium | reverse complement strand
CCGGAACGCGTTCCGTAGCCTGAAGGTATCGAAGCCACTTAACCCCCTTGCCGGTAAACCCCACATTTAGGGCAATGGAAAATCTCTTTCCATCGGAAAGACCTACGCAGAGACCCTGTTCGACGCTGATCATTCCACTTTCCTGTAGGTGCACCAGACCAAGCTCACGTCGGCATGAAAGCATTGCTTCCGCTTGCGTCCGCGCTTCAACAGTACGACTGAAAGGCTCGGAATAGGCAACCTGATCTTCGGACGAAAGTCTCGCAGCTTTTGCGATAAGCAGGGTGGTCGAGCAAGCGACGATCGAGGTTCAGTTTAGTCATGACGCTCCCCTGATGGCTAAAGACAGTGCATAAAACTATCTGACTCGTCTATAACCGCGCATACCAATACGCTGGTTCTCTGCTCTGATGCGCCACCGCAAAAATCTGCGGCCCAAGATTCGGGCCCTCGGCATAGATGAGTGTGTAGGGGAACCGGTCAAAGTGGTAATGACGCAGGCCATGATCCCCGCGCGGCCCACGTTGCTGGTTTTCAATGAGCAAATCGCGGACCCGTTCGTATTCTGCAAGAAACGCACCGGCAATAGCCGGACTGGCATGCTCTGCGTAGTAGACGGCAGCGTCGCCGAGTTCAACCTCAGCGTCCGGGTGCAGCCAGTGGCTCACACAATTCTGGCGCGGACGCGCTCAAGCGCTTGATCTCCCGGCACCATCTTCACCTTGCCCGAATGCACGTCAGCTTGGCGACTCAGAGAAAGTTGTAGCCATGCCTCTTGTGCTTTGGACTTCGGTTCGAAACTGGCAATCAGCTTTTCCAACAGGTGTGCCCGGTCATCAGGCGGCAAATCGAGCACTTGCATCTCGAGATCTTGGACAGGTGTTGACATGATTGCTCCGCGCAGAACAGGTAGCCGCAAGCATGCCACAGATCAAACCGATTTGGCGCTGCGAAGAGTCGGGATCGTTGATCGAAGATTGATGCTGGCTTCACTCCGGCCGGATCCCCTGCGCCTTGATGAGCCTGCCCCAGCGCGCATCATCGCTGGCGATCATCGCGTTCAATTCCAGCGCGGTGCCGCTGAGCAATTCATTGCCGCCGCGCACGACCTCTTGTTGAATCAGCGCGGCGTCCTTGAGCGCGTCGTGCAATGCGGCGTTGAGTTTGGCGGTGACGGCCGGTGACATGCCGGCCGGACCGAACAGGCCGACCCAGCCTTGCGAGTCGAAGCCCGGCACGCCTTGTTCGGCAAGCGACGGCACGTTGGGCAGGGCGGCGGAGCGCTTCGGTGAGGTGACGCCTATCGCAACCACGCGCTTGTCGCGCACCCAGCCCGCGCCGCTGGAGACGCCGGAGAACATCAGCGCGACGCGGCCGGCAATCACGTCCGGTGCAGCCAGCGCGGCGCCGCGATACGGCACATGCAGGATGTCGAGCTTCAACACGCTCTTGAGGTATTCGCCGGTGAGGTTGTGCATGCTGCCGGCACCGACGCTGGCATAGCTGAGCGCGCCCGGCCTGGCTTGCGCCGCGCGGATCACGTCCTGCAAGTTGATGAGACCGCTCGCGTTGGAGGCGACGAGGATCAGCGGCAGGGTGGCAACGCTGCCGATGGGCGTGAACGATTTATTCACATCGAAGGGCACCGCCTTGAAGTGCGGCGAGATGGTGAGCGGGCCGGAGTCGACAAGGCCGATGCTGTAGCCATCCGGCTCGGCCTTGGCAACCAGTTCGGCGGCGAGCACTTGCGCAGCGCCGGGGCGGTTTTCCACAATCACCGGTTGACCGAGCGCCTTGCTCATCGGCGTGGACATGGCGCGCGCCAGCGAGTCCATCGCGCCGCCGGGCGGAAAGCCAATGCTGAGGCGGATCGCGCGCGCGGGCCACGCGTCTTGTGCCCAGGCGCTGGTTGCCAGCGTGGCTGCCAACAACAGCCCAGCTGATAGCAGGCCAGCGAACAACCGGCGAGCCAACTTACCGTGACGTTTTGTCATGTGCCGCCCCGGACATTTCGCGCAATCGTTCAATCGCAGCGCGCTCGCCGCGCACGCTGAAAAACGCCCCTTCAGCCTCGGCGCGCTCCCCGAGCACCTCGCACTGGGCAAACAGTTCGCCGCGCAACTGCTGCGCCGACCAGGGCAGGAACAACTCGGCCTTGACCATGCGCCGCTGGAAAAATGCGCGCACGGCTTTTTGCAGTTTCGCAATGTCCGCCGGCTCGACTGCGCTCATCACGATGCACTTGGGGTAGCGCGCGCGCAGCGCGGCAGCGATCGCTTTTTGCGCAGCGGCATTGCCGGCCTGGTCGATCTTGTTGAAGACGCGCATGCGCGGCACCTTGCCCGCTTCAATTTCGCCGAGCACGGTTTCAGTGACGTCCATCTGCCGCTCAAACCCGGGATCGCTCGCGTCGATCACGTGCAGCAGCAGAGATGCCTCGGCCGCTTCTTCGAGGGTGGACTTGAACGACGCCACCAGATCGTGAGGCAGATTCTTGATGAAACCCACGGTGTCGCTCACCAACACGCGCGGCACGCCTTCCGGCACCAAGGCACGCACAGTGGTGTCAAGCGTGGCAAACAGTTTGTTCGCCACCAACACGTCACTGCCGGTAAGCGCGCGCATGAGCGTGGACTTGCCGGCATTGGTGTATCCAATCAGCGCCACGCGCGCAAGACTCTGGCTCTCCTGCCTGCGCGCACTTTGCGTTTGGCGTTCGAGATCGAGCACGATGATCTCCTGCTTCAACTCGGCAATGCGGTCGCGGATCTTGGCACGGTCGGATTCGCCCGCGCCTTCGCCCGCGCCGCGCCCGCCAACGCCACTGCGCTGACGGCCCTGCGGCCCCGCGAGTTTTGCCGCTTCACGCAAACGCGGTGCGAGGTAGCGCAGCCGCGCGATCTCCACCTGCGCGCGCGCCGCGTTGGAGCGCGCGTGGCGGTGAAATATTTCGAGAATCACCATGGTGCGGTCGAGCACTTCGCAGCCGGCGGCGTTTTCCAGATTGCGCGCCTGCGAAGGCGAGATTTCGTGATCGACCAGAATAACGTCGGCGAGCCGTTCACGGCTCTCTGAAGCTGCGCTCGCTTCATGTGCCTTGGCCGCCTCACGCGCCGCCACGGCACCATGCCGCGCTATTTTCTTGTCCGCTGCCAACGCGCGGCGCGGTGGGGTGTCATCGTCTGCTGCGCCCGGCTCTGCGGTGCTCGCATCGCCCTGAACAAACGCACGCAACTCGTCGCGCTTGCCGGCACCGAAGTAGGCCGCGGCATCGAAGCTCGCGCGCTTCTGGGTAAAGGTGCCGGTCACCTCGTAGCCAAGCGTTGCAGCGAGCTCACGCAACTCGTCCAGTGACACCGCGAGTTCAGCGTCGCTGACGTTTGGCAACTGCACAGCCGCGACGACGGCGCGCTTGGGTTTGATGCGGTTTTCTTGGGACATGGACTGGGTGTTGCCTGAAACAGCGGCGGACATGGAGTGTAAAGCCGGGCGGCACTGCTCGCAGTGCGTCGGCGCGCCTCGGGTTGCCGCACATCAAGCTTCAGATGGACAACAGTGACGCACCTCTCGCAGAGGGCCGTTGCCGGCATGGGGGCGGGCTGTCACGTTTGACGCAGATGCGGCGGCAGAAAGTGCCGCAAGAATGGCTCTGGGAGCGGATCTTAGGCGAACACCAAATGCCCGACCGGTGCTTTGGTGCGCCGCGCCTTGATCTCGATGTTGTAGCCAAGCCGGGTGAGGCAATCCATCAACTTGCGCTCGGAGAGATTGGAGAAATCGCCGCGCATCATGTCAGACACTTTCGGTTGCGTGATGCCCATGCGCTTTGCCGCTTCCTGTGGCGTCAACCTGAGACGGAGCATCGCCCTGCGTATCTCGATAACAAGACCGCTCTTGAATTTGAGCTTCTCTGCATCCGGCAAACCCAGATCAGCAAACACGTTGCCGGAACTGCGCTGCACTTCAATGCCATCGATGAGTCGCTTTTTCATTTGCTGTATGCAATCGCCAAAACCGGGCCTTGGATTCTCTCATCACCCCCACGCGGCGGCTCATCGCCTTTGCGCTTGAGAATGCGCTTGAACGCGGCAAGATCAGCGCGCCCCTTGGGTTCTACAAAGTAGGCCGCCGTATGCAGCACGGCAAGCTTCTCGGCCACCGCCGTAGCGATGAACTGATTCATGCTGATGCCCTCGCTCAGCGCCATTTTTTAGACTGCGGCTTTGATAGATCGTGGCAGGCGCAGCGGATAGGTTGCGGTCTCACTCATGATTCACCCTTTCACCAGAGCCAGCGCTTCGCGCGGCATCTCTAATCGCTGACGACATATTTGACGAAACATTTCGGACACCGGTAATCAGGCTCCTCATTTCGAACGCCGTGAACATAGCGCCACAATACCAACAGCGCGATGGTCGGCGTGCAAAGCAATATCCAGGTGCCGTAGCGTTCGAACCAGGCGTCTGACGCGGCCAAGCCAAGAATTGCCAACACAAGCAGTGTTGCTCCCCCGGCGACCGCCCACATGAGTATAAGAAACGCTGTGGCCTCAGGTGGCCCCCCATTCTCGCGCGTCAACGGCACCTCGCACTGAGGGCAGCGCGGTATGCGAAATGGGCTACCGAACAAATCCATTTTGACTTTTGCAAGCGAGACGAACTGTTGTCAACAACAATACACGCAGTAGCGGAGCTTGAGCTTCGGTCTCAACCCTGTTCCAAAAACTCCCGCAACGCCAACTCTGGCGGCTTGGCGTAGTTGGAGCGGCGGCTCACCGCAATGCCGTCGAGTTCACGCATGCGCACCATCGCTTCGGCTGACTTGCACAGCACGGTGAGGCCATTGATGATGGGGGCGCCGCCGGTTTCGATCTTGATTTTGCGGTGTGACTGATCGCCGCCGAACATCAGCATCGGCAGGCCGCCGGCGGGGACGATGACATCGGCACCGGCATCGAGCAGCTTGTCAACTTCGCGTTGAAATTTCGGCGCGAGTTTGGCGTAGCCTTCTTCGGTGGCGAAGGCGTCCATGAAGTCGCTGACCTTGCAATCGACCGCGCGCACGCCGACGCAGCGCTGTTGCAGGCCGTAGCGGATCACCTGATCTTCATGCCAGGGAATGAAGGTGGGGTTGATGGTGACGAGGCCGAATTTGCGGCCGAGGGTGCAGGCGAAATACATCGTGGTCTCGCCCAGGCCGAGCACCGGGATGTCGACCAGTGATTTGACTTCAGCCAGCCCGGCGTCCTGAAAATGCGAGATCGCCATCACGCTGTAGCCTTCCTTCTCGGCCTTCACGGCGTTTTTCATGAAGTTGCGCGCCATGCGAAATTCGGTGACCGGGTGCGTGGTGGTGGCAGGCGGCGTAGTGGTATTGAAGCTGTAGGTGAAGCCCGGGTCGATGATGCGCTTCATGTGCGCTTCGAGCGGTGTGATGTAGGCGGCGTGGGCGACGCGGTCAGTTGCGCCCTGGAACCAGATTTTGTGTTGGGCTTGGGTCATGTGGATGTCCTTGTGATGACTTGCAAAGGGAAAGAGTGACTATTCGTTCGTGACCAGGGCGAGTACGCGCAACGGACTGCCGCTGCCATTCTGAATCTTGAGTGGCGCAGCGAAGATGACGGCGCCGGTAGGCGGCAGTTGATCGAGATTGTTAAGGCACTGCAAACCATAGCGCCCGGCGCCGTGCATGAAGGAGTGGCAAGGGTAGGGCGGTTTGAGGTGATAGCCCTGACCCGCGTCGGTTCCGATGGTCTCGGTGCCGAAGCCGAGTACGTCGCGCTCTTCGACGAGAAAACGCACAGCGTCAGTGTCAGGGCCGGGCGTATGCTGGCCGGTGGCGTCAAAGTTTTGATACGCAACCGGGTCAGCGCGTTTGCTCCAGCCGGTGCGCATCAGCACCCAGGCGCGCGGCGGGATGCGGCCGTGCTTCGCTTCCCACTGTTTGATCCATTCCACTGTAAGCAGGAAGTCCGCATCGGCGGTGGCTTCTCTGGTGCAGTCGAGCACGCAGGCGCTGCCGACGAAGTGCTCGACCGGAATCGTATCGACCGCATTGTTGGGCAGGTCGCGCCCTGAAATCCAATGCACCGGCGCGTCGAAGTGGGTACCGGTGTGTTCGCCGCAGGAAAAATTATTCCAGTACCAGGCCGGGCCGCGCTCGTCGTAGCGCGACACTTCTTCGATGCGGAAGGGTTGCACCTGGCCAAACTCCGGCGGCAGCACGATTTGCGGAAACTCGGGTGCGAGCGTGTGCGTGAGATCAATCACGCGCACCTGGCCGCTTGCCAGAGCCGTCATCAATTGTGTGAGGATGTTCATGCTGACAACTCCCGCTCCAGCGCCTTGGGATGGTCGCGCCAGCGCTCCAGCCATTCTTGCGCGACGTCACCGGGATAGACATCTTCGATGCCTTGTTGCAAGGCGTTGACCACTGCCTTAGCCAGCGCGACCGGGTTTACCTTCGGCGGCGGCTGCAACTGATTCCACTCATCGTCTACCGGGCCTGGGAAGACATTGACCACGCGCACGCCGGCAGGCCGCATCTCCGCGCGCAGGCATTGCGCAAGCGAATGCGCGGCGGCTTTGGAGGCGGAGAAGGTGCCGTGCGGCGGGAAGTTGGCGAGTGCGTAAATCGACAGCAGATTGACCCACGCCACCGCTGACGATTGACCATCCGCGCCGCGCCCGCGCATGCCGGGGCCGAACTCCTGCGCGAGGCGCAACAGGCCGAAGTAGTTGATATCCATTTCGCTGCGCGCACTCTCGACACCGGCGCGATTGCCGATGCCGTAGGGGCGATGCACCTCGGCGTTGTTGATAAGAATGTCCACCTTGCCGCCGATTTGTTTGGCGAGTTCCTGCACGCTTTTGGAATCGGTGAGATCGAGCGGCACCACGGTGACTTGCGGCAGCGCCTTGAGGGCGGCAAAGCCTGCGGCGTCCGTTCCAGATTTCCACGGCTCGGCCTCGCCCGCCCAGATTAGGTCGGCGCCGGCCGCAGCCAGTGCTTTGACCAGCGCCTTCCCGGTCGCGCTCTTGGCGTCAGTGACGAGGATTTTTCTGAACTTGGGATCGCAGGTGAATTCGCGCAATTGTTTGTCGTCACGCATGTTGGGGGTCTCCTGATCCGGTAATCCTGTCAATACCGCCTGCCCCGCGCGGTCGAGGCGTGCGGCGACGCGCACGCGGCTGGGCGCTGCGCCCACGTCGCCATGCAAATGTGCCACCACGGTCACGCCGCAGTCGAGCCTGATGAGGCCGAGACGCCACGGCAGGCGCTCGCGAAAAAACAAATCATTGCTGTGATGAAGCACGGTGTCGGCGATGAGTTCGCCCGCGCCGTCTTGCGTCTTCCAGTCAAGCTTGATGGAGAGGCAGACGTGGCAGGCCTCCCGCGGCGGATATTGCACGGCGCTGCACTCGCGGCAGACTTGCAGCGCAAAGCGGCCCTCGGCGGCGGCGGCGGTGAGGCCAAGCGCGACGCGGCTGCGCGCGCCCGGCGGCAGCGTGGGCAGGCGCGTGCGCAGGGTCGGGTTCTTGCGCGGTGGGCGGATCAGTGGTGCTGTCACATTGCACGCGCCAGAATCGCCGCGCCCGAACCCAGGCCGCGGTCGTAATTGATCATGCCGAAGCCGCTGACCAAAACGTGTTGGGCAAGATCGCCAGAAGCGTTGGTGGAAGCGCTTCTTGGGACGTCGTTGCCGTGTGAACCTTGGTGGGAGCCAATCTCGGCGCCATGCGTTGGAGCACTTCTGGGCCGGCGCCGCCGCACTTGCCGCCCCGATTGCGGCCCACCGGCAGCGCCGGTGAGTTGCCGCAATCCTTCGACCATGCCCAAAAACCCGCCCGCTGCGCCAGCCTGTCCGACCGAGAGTTGCCCGCCCGACGTGTTGAGTGGCAGGGTGCCATCATGCGTAAATGTGTTGGCGCGAATCAGCGCGGCGCCCTCACCCTTGGCGCAGAAGCCGAGGTCTTCGAGTTGCATCAGCGTGATGACGGGGTAATCATCGTAGGCTTGCAGGCAGTCGATTTCATCCGGGCCAACCCCCGCCTGCGCATAGAGATCATCGCTGTCAAGTGCCCAACCCGCGCGATATTGCACCGGGTCGTGCGCGAAGGCGTTGTGGCGCTCGATGGTGCCCAAAATGCGCGCGTACTTGAGGCCAAGCGCGACGGCATCTTCTTCGCGCATCACCATGAAGGCATCGGCCCCGGCGCAAGGCATGACGCAATCGAACAGCGCGAGCGGCGTGGCGACAGGGCGTGCGTTGAGATAGTCGTCGAGCGTGAGCGGTTTCTTGAACAGCGCGTGTTCGAAGTGCAGCGCGTTGGCACGCTGCGCGACGCACAGCTTGCCGAAATCTTCACGCGTCACACCTTGGGTGCGCATCGCGTACTGCGTGAGAAACGCAAAGCTCGCGTTCGGCCCGCCCGCGCCGTAGGGGTAGACCGCGTCGCGCGCGAACTGGCTGAAGTTGGCGAGCGTGAGGCGAAACGAGTCAACGTGGTTGGTGTCGCCCGACACGCAAGCCACGTAGCGCGCGTCGCCCGCCTGCACCGCGCGCGCGGCGCGGCGCAGCGCCACCACGCCACTCGCACCGCCCAACGGAATGTGGTCGAGCCAGCGCGGCGACACGCCCAGTTGTTGCGTGAGGCCGATGGCGCTGTCGGGCGCAAGCGTGAAGCTGGAAATGGCGAGGCCGTCGAGATCATCCTTGGCGATGCCTGACTCGCGCAGCAATTGACCGAGGGCGCGCGCCAGCCACCAATGTGCCGAGCGCACCGAGTAGCGTGCATAGGGAATCGTCACCGGCACGGCAATGACGACACCGCCGTAATTTTGGCGCGGGCGGCGCGGTGGATTCACGACCGATGTGGCGTGAGGCGCGGCCTTGATTGTCTTTGAGTCTGCTCCTGAATCTGCCGTCTTCACCCGCCGCTTGTTCGCACGCAAGTCAAAACACAGCGGATGCGCCAATGGATTGGCGCCAAAGTCGGACAATTTCGCCTTCTGCACCTTGTTGGTCGCCGTCACCGGCAGCGCATCGATGAACAGTACCCAGCCCGGTGCCTTGAAATAGGCGAGACGCTCCTGGCACCAGGCCTGGATCGACGCGGCGGTGGCGGCGTCGCGCGCGGCCCCCCCGGCGCCTCCTGCGCCGCCTTCGGCCAGCACCACGCATGCCATGACTTCTTCATCGCGCGTGTCGTCGGGTGCGGCGATCACGGCGACGGCTTGTATCGCCGGGTGGCCAGCAAGCGCTGCTTCAACTTCGAGCGCGGCGATATTCTCCCCCGAGCGGCGAATGATGTTTTTGCGGCGGTCGACAAAATACAGATTGCCGTCGGCGCCGCGCCGCATCGCATCGCCGGTATGAAACCAGCCGCCGCGCCAGGCATGCTCGGTCGCAGTCGCATCCTTGAGATAACCGCTGAAAAAATGCTTGCGCGGGTTTGCCCCGGCCTGCCGCACCAGCAGCTCGCCCGGCGCGCCCTCGGCGACATCGTTGCCTCTTTCGTCCACCAGCCTGATCTCCAGGCCCGGCGGCAGCGTGCCGAGGCAGCGCGCGCCAATCTGGCGCGGCTCGCCCTTGGCCGAGATCAGCGCTCCTGCACCGGTCTCGGTCATGGCCCAGCCCTCCACCAGCGGGAAGCCATAGCGCGCCTCGAACGCGGCATGGTCCTTGGGATTGACATTGGCGCCGTAGCCGAAGCGCACCGCGTGCGCGCTCTCGTATTCCGACTTCGCCAAACCAAGCAGCATTGCCGGCATCACCCCGAGGTAGTGGATCACGGTGGCGCGTGTCTCACACACCGTGCGCCACCAGGTGGCGGGGTGAAAGCGGTCAAGCTGAATCACGCAGCCGCCGCACAGGATCATGGCCGTGGTGGAGAAAGCCAGGGCATTCATGTGGAACAGCGGTAGCGGTGTCAGCAGGCGCTCCCCCTTGTCGCGCAACGCGCACAGGCCGCCCTCGTCGAGATAGCGCCGCCCCATCGCCAGCACGTAATCGTTTGAGAGCAGGCAACCCTTGGGCGTGCCGGTGGTGCCCGAGGTGTAGAGCAGTGCACATTCACGCGCGCGCGCGCCAGCCGGGACGCCGCCAGGGGCGTTTGGCGCAGCTGGGGCGGGCGCCGGCGGCGGGCTCGCGGCGCCGGCGAGCATCACCATGCGCCCGTCGAAACGCGCGACGTGCGCAGGCAACGTGACCACCAGCGCGGCTTCGCTGTGATCGAGCACATAGGCCAGTTCGTTGGCGCGGTAGTCGGGGTTAAGGGGCACGCAACTTGCCCCCACGGCGTTAAGCGCGAGGTAATGCAGAATGAATTCGGGGCGGTTTTCGAGCAGCAAGGCAACGCGGTGGCCGGCGCCCCAGCCGCTCCTGCGGTAGGCTGCCGCCAGCGCTTCGACCTGCGCGAGCGCGCCGCCGTAGTGCAACTCGGCACCGCCATAGGCCACAGCGCACCAGAACGCGTTTTCGGGGCAGGCCTTGGCAGTCGCTTGGAACGCGTCAAATACAGTGTCGGACATGGCTGCAAAAAGTATAATCGACTCAAGCTCAACATTACGACGATTGGAGAATCCCGACATGAAAACCCAACACGCATTGCTGGCCACCGGACTTGCTGCGGCCCTGCTGTCCTTCCCCGCGCGCGCGCTCGACACCATCAGCGCGGTGCATGCCTTCCCCGCTTCGTGGGTGTATTCGAAGAGCTTTTTGTCCTTCGTCGGCAAAGTGAACGCCGCCGGCAAAGGCGTGGTCGAGATCAAGGTGCGTGGCGGCCCGGAGGCGGTCGGCATGTTTGAGCAGCCCAATGCCGTGCGTGACGGCGTGGTCGACATGGTCTACACGCCTTGTGCGTTTTACGCCGGCAGCGTGCCAGAGTGCGACGCCGTGAGCGCGAGCAGCATTGACGGCCCGACGGCACGCAAGAGCGGCGCCACTGCCGCCCTCAACGAAGCCCACGTGCGGCGCATGAGCGTGGTGTACCTCGGCTGGATCGATAGCGGCATCCGCTTTCACATGTGGTTCAAGAACCAGCCCAAGCTCGATGCCAACGGCAACCTGGACATCAGCGGCGTGAAACTGCGCGGCAACCCGATCTACAACGCCTTCTTCACCAACTACCTCAAAGCCCAGGTCATCAACCTGCCCTCGACCGAGGTCTACACCGCGCTCGAGCGCGGCACTGTGGATGCCACCGGCTGGACCGAGATCGGCCTGATGGACGCCAACTGGGACAAGTTCCTCAAGTACCGTCTCGACCCGGCCTTCTTCTCGACCGACCTCGGCGTGATACTGAACGTGCGCAAATGGAATTCGCTCACCGACAAATCGAAAGAGATTTTGCAAAAGGTGATGGCCGAGCACGAAGTCTCGTCGATCAAAGACCTCACCGATTTGCGCAAGAAGGAATTCGCCGAACTGGAAAAGCGCGGCATGAAGCCGGTGTCGCTGGGCAAGGAAGCGGCGGCCAAGTTCGCCGAAGAAGCACGCAACGCCAGCTTTGCGCGCATGCGCGAGCGTCTGGAAAAAATCGGCGCGCGTGATGAAGTCGCCAAGTTCCGCGCGCTGTACGTTCCTGCAGCGCCGGCTAAATAAGCAACCGGGCGCAGCAAGCGCGGTGCAGCGGTTTTGAAAATGCGCGCGGGCTTGTCGCCGCGCGCATTTTCATTTCAGCCCACCGCATCGCTGACACCCTGCCCCTGATTCGCACCCCCCGCATATCACCGCCATGTCCTTGTTCGCGCGCACCTACGACCGCCTGATGTACGGCATGGCGTGGTGCGCCGGCTTTTTGATGGGGGCGATGATGATCAGCATTTGCATCGATGTGGTGCTGCGCAATCTCGGCTTTCAAAGCTCGGCGCACTTGTTCACCTTCACCGAATACGCATTGTTGATCATCCCCTGCCTGGGCGCCCCGTGGCTGGTACGCGAGCGCGGCCACGTGTATGTGGAGATCGTGCTGATGCATCTCTCTGAAACAAACCGCCACCGCATGGGCATCGTGATCGGCGCGTTCTGCATCGTGGTGTGCGCGGTGCTGGCGTGGTACGGGTTTGATGTGACCTGGACCAATTACGTGCGCCGCGATGTCGATGTGCGTTCGATGGACATGCCGCGCTGGATGATCGTGATTTTCATCCCGCTCTCATTCGCAATGATGGCGGGCGAATTTGCGCGCCACATGCTGCGCGGCACCAGCGTGCTGGGCGACATGGCGTCGGCGGTGGTGCTCAAAGACAGCACGCCGGTCGAGGACAACTCGGCCGACGAAACCCTGCCCGCACCCGCCTTCTTCAAGCACAGCGCCGGAGGCACCGGCGGCGCCACTGCTGACGGCAGTGGCCCTGCAACCGGCACAAATGGTGCAAGCAACACAAGCGGAGGCGTCCAATGAGCCTCGAATGGTACTGGGCTGCCGCCGTCCTGTTTGGCCTGTCCATCGTCTTCATGATGATGGGCATTCCGGTAGCCATCGCGTTTTGCGCCGGCAACATCGTTGCCGCCGTGCTGTTCATGGGCGGCGCCAACGGCATCATCCAGACCATCAACAACGGTTTCGGCTCGATGACCACCTTTGCGCTGGTGCCGATCCCGATGTTCTTGCTGATGGGCGAGTTGTTCTATCACACCGGGTTGGCGACGCGCTGCTTCAACGCTGCCGATAAACTGCTCGGCAACATCCCCGGCCGGCTCTCGTATGTCACGCTGATTGGCGGCACCGCGTTTGCCGGGCCGGCCGGTTCGAGCATGGGCGCGTGCGCGCTGCTCGGCTCGCTGATGGTGCCGGAGATGGCCAAGCGCGGCTACAACAAATATTTGTCGATCGGCCCGATCATGGGCGTCGGCGGCCTTGCCGTCATCATCCCGCCGTCGGCCCTCACGGTGCTGCTTGCGACGCTTGGCCAGACCGATGTGGGCGACCTGCTGATCGCCGGCATCATCCCTGGTTTTGTGCTCGCGGTGATGTACGGCATTTTGATCTGGGGCTGGACCAAATGGGACCCCACCGCCGCGCCGCAGTACGATGCACCGCCGGTGCCGCGCGCGGAAAAGATCCGCCTGATCTTTGTCGACGTGGTGCCGTTGGTCGCGGTGATCGCGTTCTCGGTGCTCATCATGCTCACCGGCTGGGCCACGCCGACCGAAGCCGCGGCACTCGGCGCGCTCTCGGTGGTGGTGCTTGCCGCCTGCTATGGCGGCATGACCTGGAGCGCCTGGGTCAAGTCACTCGAAGGCGCGCTGCGCATCACGGTGATGTCCTTCCTCATCATCTTCGGCTCGGCCACGTTTGCCAACATGCTGGCGTTTACCGGTGCATCGAGCGGGCTGATGAACTGGGCGCTGTCGTTTGATGTCGCACCGATCGGCATGGTGCTGATCATGATCGGCGTGATTTTGTTTCTCGGCTGCTTCATGGACCAGTTGTCGATGATGCTGCTGACCGCGCCGATCTTCTTTCCACTCGCCAAGACGCTCGGCTTCGACCTCACCTGGTTCGGGCTCATCATGCTGCTCGCGTTGGAGGTTGGCTACACCACGCCGCCGTTCGGCTTGCTGCTGTTCGTGATGAAGGGTGTCGCCCCGCCTGACACGACGATGAAGGATATTTACCTCGCCGCCATGCCCTTTATCGCCTGCGTGCTGATCCTGATTGGCGTGATCCTGGTGTTTCCGCCGATTGCGACCTGGCTGCCGAAGCTTTCGCATTAGTGCGCGGAGTCTCGTACTGGCACTCAAGGTCTCGCATTGATGCCTGAAGAACCGCTCCCAGAGCGCATCTCCGGCCGTTCTCCGCCCGCAAACGACGCATGCGTTGTACCTCGCCGCGTTCAGATGCCAAACACTTTCAGTACCGCATCGGTAAACCCCTCCAGCCCGCGCCCGGTGACGCCTGCTTTGCCGCCCGCAGACGGCACCTCCTCGTAGACATAGTAGCCATCGACGCCGGCAAAGCTGTCGTCCAGCAATCCCAGCTTGCCGGTGAGATAGGGGAAGAAGGTGGCGGCGCGCGTCGTGGAATATTGGAGGTTGGCACTGAACCCCATCGTCGCCGCCTGGTTGATGCGCCTGCCGCCATCCGCCTTTTCCACCCTTATGCCCCGGCAACCATTGATGATCAGCGTGGCCGGGCCGTGGAACACCAGATAGCGCAACTGCATGGTGAGCCAGCCATGCAGGGTGCCAAGCCGCCAATGGCTGGTGATGCGCAAGGGCGCATCGCGCGGTTGCAGCACGCCGGCCAGGCTGCGCGGTTGCAGCACCAGGGCGGACGCGGCCGGCAGCACCAGCACACCCACCTCGGAGAGTGGGTCGGCGGTGGCGGAAATGACGATTGACTCGGGTGTCGCGGCGCGGATGCGCGTCAAGGCATACATGCCCGAGGCAAGGCTGGTCAGCGGATGCGACCAGTCGAGCAGCCATTTGGTCCGCTTCGCCCCCGCCACCGACGCGCTTTGCAGATACGCCGGATCGATCAGCAACTCGTGGCTCTCGTCGACCGACACTGTCTGAGAGACAGCAGACGCACTGGCATTGTCGGAACCGATGACGCCTCCCTCAGCGTTCATCAACACGCCCGATGCACCAGGCAACAGATGCACCGGCGCGCGGCGCGCAGCGAGCGGCGCCAGCACAAAATAGAAAAACGCCTTGATCGCGATTGGCGCCAGGATGAGGCCAACAAGAATCCCCAAGGCAGTCGGCACCACCCTGGATGCGCTCTCCCACAGCGCCGCAAACGTATTCTTCTCAAGCGCCCTGATCCGCGCCTCAAGCGGCGCCAGCGTCTCCCTGATCTGCTCGACCTGCAGCCGGAAGGCCGGCGGCGTTGAAGGCATCCTGAACATCGCCACCGCCGCACGCTGCCGTTCATACGCCTCAAACGCCGTCTGGTTCTGCGCAGTCAAACCGGCGTGCGCAACCGCCAGTTGTTCCAGCAAACCATGCGGCACCGAACCGGGCACACGGGCCGCCACCGGATGGCTGCTCCTCACTTGATCGCGAGATAACTCGTTGTCCTTCAGCCTGCCGTAGACCTGCACATGCGCCCGGCGCAGCCGCTCGAGCTCGGCCGCGCCCTTGTCGCGCTCCGTCAACGCCAGCGCCACCGCACACAGGCCCGCCAGATAGTCGCGCTCCTGCCGGAGCACCTTGATCTCGACATCGCGTTTGAAATGGCCGACGAAGTCGCTTCCCGTCGCAAGCTGCAACACCAGCGGCAAATTGGCCCCACCCTGCAGCGCCGATTTCTCCCTGATGGCCTGGTCGATGTCAGCGATGCGTGCATCGAGCTTGCCAAGCGAAGCCGCCTCAAACGACTTGGCGCGCGCGCTCACCTCCTGCTCCAGCGCCCGCACATGGCCTTCAAGATCCTGCTTGCCGCCCTTCAGGTCCGCAAGCTGGCTTTGCGAGACATGGAATTCGTCGAACTGCGCCTTGAGGTAAGCCCCCACCATCAGGACCGCCACGATCAGCACAAACCAAACAAAGCGCTGCCCGACCCACCTCAACAGGGCACGCAGCAGTTGTCGCATGGTTGGTCCCTCCGACCGGGCAAGGCCGGCACGTCAGACAATGGCCTGCACGGTAGCACGCCCGCCGGCCGGCACCGGTGCGGAACCCAACACAGGCCGAAGAACCGCTCTCAGAGCGCCTCTCCAGCCGTTATCCCTCTACAAGTCGGCGCCACTGTATAGCCAAGCGGTCGTTTTGCGCAATTTGCAAGCAAGGTTAACGCGGTTGTCAGCGCTTAACGCCGCGAGCTTGGCGTCGATGAGGTTTCGTTCCGCTGCGGCGAGCAGGCGTTGCACGCCCTGCGGGCTTGGTGTGAAGTTTTGCAGCCGGTGAATCGCCAACAAGTTTTCCAAGGTCATGTTCGGCGCCTTTGATGAACAGCTTTGGGTTGGCGAGGATTTCGCCGATCAACGAGTCGCCGTTGCGCGTGCGCCGGGCGAGTTCAATCTCACTGTAAACCACCGGGTTGATTTCACGTCCCAGGGCCGCTTGTGCGGGGTGCAGTGCTTTGACTGCGTCGGCGAATCCCAGATTGCCTACTAGCAGCAGGTCTACGTCGCTGGAGGCGGCCTCGTTGCCTCTGGCGACTGAGCCGAACACCAGCGCCAAGGCGACATGGTCATCGAGGGGTTGCAAGGCGTCGGCGAGCGTGATGGTGAGGCCGGTGGTTTTGCGGAACAGGCCGGCCAGCTCGGCGAACACCGGGCAGGCGCGGTTGGCGCGGTAGCGCACCTGGTTGCCTTGTTCTTCGCGCAGCAGCAGGCCGGCTTGCGCGAGGCGCACCAGTTCCTTGTGCAGCGTGCCGGCCGTGGTGCCGGTGACGCGGGCCAGTTCGCGCACGTGGTAGCCGGAGTTTGGATGCAGCAACAGCAGGCTGAGCACGCGCTGGCGGTAGCTGCCGAACAGGAGATCGACCAGCATTGGCTTGATTCCTTTGTGTAGCTTCTTTGGCTACGATTGTAGCGTTATTGGCTACATTAGGCAAGCCTGATTTTTCACTTGGAAATAGGCCTGAAACCGTTGGTGGGAGCGCTTCTCAGCCTTCTTGCACCCGGACCAGAAACTTCATGCCGCGATCGGTTCAATCCGGTTCACGTGGGCCAGCCGTGCGGCGAACGCCAGCACGGCGAGAATGTCGTCGCGCTCAAGGTCGGCGTAGTCGGCCAGGATGTTGTCGATGCTCATGCCGGCGGCCAGCCATTCGAGCACGCTTTCGACCGGATAGCGCAGGCCGCGAATGCAGGGCTTGCCATGGCAGATGGCCGGGTCAATCGTAATGCGGCTATCCATTTGCCATGCCCTCCGAACAGTCGATTGCTGGGGACTCCTGCGCAAGGATTATACGAAGGGCGCACAAACCTATCGCGCTCTCAGCCCTCCGGCACCAACCGCAGCAAGGTGATCTCCGACGGACTCCCGAACCGGTTCGGCGGCCCCCAATAGCCCGTCCCCCGGCTTGTATAGACCCACAGGTTCTGCAGCCGGCGCAGCCCGGCAACGAACGGTTGTTGCAGCTTGACGAAAAAATTCCACGGTAAAAACTGGCCGCCGTGGGTGTGGCCGGAGATTTGCAAATGGAAGCCCGCATCCGCCGCCGCTGCGGCGCTGCGCGGCTGGTGCGCCAGCAGCAGGCGCATCGAGGCGTGCGCGGGCGCGCCGGCTATGGCTGAGTGCGGGTCGCTGCGGTGTGCCTCGTCGAAGTGATGGGCGCTGACGTCCGTGACGCCGGCCACCACCAGCGCGGCGGTGTCGTGCTGCACCACCACGTGTTCGTACATCAGCACGCGGATATCGAGGCGTTGCAGTTCGGTTATCCAGGCGTGGGCGCCGGAGTAGTACTCGTGGTTGCCGGTGACGAAGAAGGTGCCGTGGCGCGAGGCCAGGCGGGCCAGCGGCTCCACGTGGCGGCGCAGTTCGGCGACGCTGCCGTCGACCAGGTCGCCGGTAATCGCCACCATGTCGGCCCCGAGCCGGTTGACGGCTTCGACCACCGCGTGCACGTAGCCGGCCTTGATGGTGTGGCCGACGTGGATGTCGGTGATCTGGGCGATGGTGAAGCCATGCAGCTCCACCGCGAGGCCGGCAATCGGGATGTCCACATGCACCACGGCCGCGGTACGGCGTGCGCTGACAAAGCCGATCAACGTGGCGGCCGCCGCAAAGGAGAGTGCCCAGCGTGCCGAGGCGGTTTCCCACGCTGACGTGGGGATCAACGCCGGCCACACCCACGAGAGCGCAGCGGCGAGCAGCAAGGCCACATCGCGCACCAGCGCCAATACGAATAGCGACGAAAACAAACCCATGAACAGCATGCCCGCCCAGGCCAACGTTTCGGTGAGTTTTCCCCAATGGCTGCGCCGGGCAATCAGGCTCAGCGGGATCATCAGCGTCGAGAGCACCAGCAGGGCCACAAACCCGGCCAGCGCCCACGGCGCGCCGGCAAACGCCGGCGCCAGGCGCAGGCCGACGTAGGCGTGCAACATGGCTGAAAAACCGAAGAGGAGGGTGCGGCCCATGAAAGGCTGTGCCTGCTGGAGTGTGGGGTAGCTTAAGGTGCGCCTGTTGTACCGGGACTTCAAGGGCGGCAACGTTTCTTTTTTACATACGTCGAATTGAAGAGCGCTGTCGGATCGCCCCGGGTCTGATAGAATGTGCTTACGCGTGTAACCACATTTTGATCTGCCATGACCCAACCCGTAACCATCTCCGAGCACTATGCCGGCAAAGTCACGCCGGTGGGCAACTCCAAAGGCATCCGCCTCGACGCCAAGTTTTTCAAGGCGCATCCGGAATTCAATGGCGACGTGCGCGCTACGGTGCTGGCGGACGGGCAGGTGTTGCTCTCGGCCAAGTCCACGCACCGGCGCACCGCGCGCGACACCGATGCGGACCCGGTGATGCTGGGTTTCCTGAGCTTCCTTGAAAAAGAAATGGCTGCCCATCCCGAGTTGATCGAACCGATTGACCAGGTACAACTCAAGCGCATCGGCAAGCTGGTGGCGGGCGTCAAGACCAACTAAACCGCCCGCGCATGACACAAAGCGGTTGGCAATTTTTTTATTTCCGGGCGTTCAAGGCAGCGCTCGACGAGCTCGAGGCAGACGTCACCCGGCTGGCGAAGCTCGACCCGACAGGTTACAAGGCGCATCCGAAAACGCGGTTGCTTGCCTCGGTCTACAAGGTCATTACACAGCAGGTGCCGGCAAACCCGGATCACCCCGATTTCCGCCTCGGCAAAACGCTTGGGGGCGAATACGCGAACTGGCGGCGCGTGAAGAAGGGGCTGCCCGACCGCTATCGCCTGTTTTTTCGCTTTGCCTCAAGCCCGGTGAAGTTGATCGTTTACGTGTGGTTCAACGATGAAGATACGTTGCGCAAGGCTGGCGCGAAAACCGACGTTTATGCAGTGTTTCGTCGCATGCTGGAGCGGGGGCAAGTGCCGACCTCGATTGTCGCGTTGCTGGCGGCGAGTGAGCGGCCGTAACTGCTCTTAAACCGTTGGTGGGAGCCACTCTTGCGCCAATAGCCAGATTGCATGCAGCCGCCGTTATACTGCGCACGTAGCCTTACAACAACAACGGAGACAAAACATGACCATCAGCGCCAAGACGCTCTGGCAACACGGCATGCGCCGCCTCGCCCTCGCCGCCGGCATCGCCGCGGCCGCACTGCCCGGCGCAGCATCAGCCGCGTGGCCGGCCGACCAGCCGATCAACATGATCATCGCCTACGCCCCCGGCGGCGGCACCGACATCATCGCGCGCAACATCATTCCTTTTCTCGAAAAGCACCTCGGCGACGGCGCCAAGATCAACGTGGTGAATCGCCCTGGCGCGGGCGGCGGCATCGGCTTTGCCGCCATCGCTGCCGCGCCCACCGACGGCTACACCATCGGCTTCATCAATACGCCGCCGATCGTCACCATCCCGATCGAGCGCAGTGCGCAATGGACCCTGCAAAGCTACGACCTGCTGGGCAATGTGGTGGACGACCCCGGCACCTTCTGCGTGCATGCCGAGAGCGCCTACAAGACCCTTGCCGACCTGGCCGCCTTCTCCAAGGCCAACCCCGGCAAGGTGACGGTGGGCACCACCGGCGTGGGCTCGGACGACCACCTCGCCATGATGTTTTTCGAGAAGAGCGCAGGGGTGAAGATGACCCACGTGCCGTTCAAGGGCAGCGCCGATACGCGCACCGCGATCATCGGCAAACACATTGAAGTAGCCGCCATCAATGTCGGCGAAGCGTTGCAGTATCTCAAGGGCGGCTCACCGCTGCGCTGCCTCGGGCAAATGGCATCCAGGCGCCTGCCGGCCGCGGCTGATTGGCCGACCTTCCGCGAGCAGGGCTTTGCCTTCGACATGGCGTCGTTGCGAGGGATTGTCGGCCCCAAGGGCATGCCACTGGCAATTAGGGACCGGCTGGTGAACGCGATTGAAAAAGCGCAGGCCGACCCGGCCTTCAAGCTGGCGGCCGAGCGCGCGTTCGCGCCGATTCGTTATCTCAATCCGGCGGCCTATGAGGCCGAGTTGAAATCCGATGACGCGCGCTTTCGCGCGCTGTGGAAAGAGCTCCCCTGGACCGACAAGTAAAAAGGAAACGCAATGCATGATGTATTGATTCGCGGCGGCACCATTGTTGACGGCACCGGTGCCGCCTCGTTCACCGGCGATGTGGCGGTCAAAGACGGCAAGATTGCCGAAGTAGGCAAGGTCACGGGCGCAGCCAAGCGCACCGTGGACGCAGCCGGCCTGATGGTGGCCCCGGGCTGGGTCGATATCCACACCCACTACGACGGCCAAGCCAGTTGGGATCCCTACATGACGCCGTCGTCATGGCATGGCGTGACCACGGCGGTGATGGGCAATTGCGGTGTCGGCTTCGCGCCCGCACGCGAGCACCAGCGCCAGTGGATGATCGAACTGATGGAAGGCGTCGAGGACATTCCCGGCGCGGTGCTGCATGAAGGCGTGAAGTGGGATTGGGAGAGCTTTCCGCAGTTTCTTGACGCGGTGGCCAAGACGCCGCGCATCATGGATCTCGGCGCACAGATTCCGCACGCGGCCTTGCGCGTGTTTGTGATGGGTGAGCGTGGTGCGCGGCGCGAAGAGGCGACCGATGACGATACGCGCCAAATGGCCGCTGCCGCCAAGGAAGCCATCGCCGCCGGGGCGCTCGGTTTCTCCACCTCGCGCACCTTTGTGCATCGCACTTCACGCGGCGAGCAGACACCCACCTTTGGCGTCGCCGAGCGCGAGCTGACCACGATTGCACGCGCCGTCGGCGAGACCGGCAAGGGCGTGCTGCAAATGATTTCGGACTTCGACGACATTGACAGCGAATTCAACATCCTCGCCGAGTGCGCGCGCGTGAGCGGCCGGCCGCTGTCGTTCACGCTGCTGCAGCGCGACGCCACGCCGGCCAAATGGCGCGCGGTGATGCAGCGCGTCGATGCCGCGCGCGTGCAGGGCCTGGACATCAAGGCACAAGTGGCATGCCGACCGATTGGCATGGTGCATGGGCTTGAATGTTCGATGCAGCCCTTCTTCCTCACGCCAGGCTACATGGAGATTGCGCAGTTGCCGCTCGCCGAACGTGTCGCGCGCCTGCGTGACCCGGCGCTGCGTGCGCGCCTGATTGCCGAGTGCAAGACCCCGCCGGAAAACTGGCGCCTGGCCAGCATCACGCGCGATTTTCACAAGCTCTATCCGCTCGGCAGCGAGACCGCCGACTACGAACCGCGCCATGAAGACAGCGTGTCCGGCATCGCCCAAGCCACCGGCCGCACACCCGAAGAGGTGGCCTACGACCTGATGCTCGAAGACGATGGCCACAAAAAGTTTTACTTCCCGCTCTACAACTACACCGACAACAACCTCGACGTGGTGCGCGAAATGCTCACGCATCCAGCGACCTTGCTCGGCTTAGGGGACGCCGGCGCGCACTGCGGCTACATCTGCGATGCGAGCTACCCCACATACTTGCTCAGCCACTGGGCGCGCGACCGCAACCGTGGCGAAAAATTGCCGCTCGAATTTCTGGTGCATGCGCAAACCTTGCGCAACGCACGCGGCGTCGGCCTCACCGACCGCGGAGCGCTCACGCAGGGCATGAAGGCCGATATCAACTTGATCGACTTCGCCAACCTGCGTGCCAACGCCCCGCAGATGCTTTACGACCTGCCCACTGGCGGCCGCCGTCTGGTGCAAACCGCGAACGGTTACCAGGCCACGTTTGTGTCGGGCGAGTTGGTGATGGAAAAAGGCAAAGCGACTGGCGCGCTGCCGGGCAAGCTGGTGCGCAGCAGCGTCACGCATTAAGCGCCGGGCAAGTCAAACAGCGGGCATGACCAAGCCCGCGTGGTGCTGGAGAAGCATCGCACCAGAAATCACATTGCCAGCAAACCCATGGTGGTAGGGGCTCTTCGGGCACCGCACATCACACGGCAAGGCAGCACCTTGCCGTGTGATGTGCATGCAGCGCGGCCACCCTCAAGCATTCAGGCCGCGCGTATTACCGGCATCCGACACTGTAGCCCGATGCATGTCGCGCTTCCAGCGCCGCTCGTCGTACTCGGTGCCGCGATGCATAGTGCAGCGGTTGTCCCACATCACCAGATCGTTCTGCCGCCAGCGGTGGGTGTGGATGAATTGCCGCTGGGTGGCGTGCGCCATCAATTCTGCGATCAGTTGTTGTGCCTCGGCATCTGCCATGCCCTCGATGCGAAACGCGTGTGCGGCGAGATAGAGAGAGCGCCGTCCGCTTTCGGGAATCGTGCGCACCATCAGTTGCTTCGCACCCGGCAACGCAGCACGCTCACGCTCGGAATAATCGGTGAAGCCAATCGACGCACGCGAGTGAAAAATGGAGTGCTCGGCAATCAAGCCATCAAGCCGCTGCTGCATTGATGCGGGCAGCGCGTCCCAGGCGGCGCGCAGGTCGGCAAACTGGGTGTGCCCGCCAATCGGTGCCACTTGACGCGAATAGAGCAGCGAGGTGAGCGCCGGCACATGGCGAAAGCTGCTGTCAGTGTGCCAGAGACGATTGGCGAGGCCCGATTGGCGCTTGCGGCTGGCTGTGGGCAAAATCTCGTTGTCGTCGCCAAGGTTGGACACATCGGAGACGCGGCCGTCGATGCGATCCTTTTTGATTTCATCGGCATACGAGTTGATGTTCGGCTCCATCGGGCCGAACTGGCTGGCGAAGGCGACGTGCTGATCCGAATTGATTTCCTGCGCGGGGAACACCAACACGGCGTATTGCCAGAACGCAGCCTTGATCGCGGCGCAGTCTTCCGGCGTGAGCGGCTGCGCCAGATTGACATCGCCGATCTCGGCGGCGAAGTCAGGGGTGACCGGGTAGATGCTGATGGACATGTGATGATCTTAATATCTCGTTACTCTCGCTGGCTGCGGTAAATGCGCATGTGCGCGCCGTGATTGACGTGTTCGCAGCGTCACTCCGGCGTAATGCCGGTGTCCTTGACGACCTTGGCCCACTTGGCCAGATCACGGCGAATGAAAGCGGCAAACTCGTCCGGTGTACCGGTGACAGCCTCGGCGCCCTGCCCCTCCAGCCATTTTTGCAGCGCCGCATCGCGCATGATGGCAATGAGTTCGCGATTCAGTTGCGTGACGATGTCAGCCGGCGTGCCGCTGGGTGCGAGCATGCCAAACCAGTTGTATTTCTCAAACCCCACAATGCCCGCTTCGGTCAGCGTCGGCACCTCTGGCAACAGCGGCCAGCGTTTGGCGCCGGTGACGGCGAGCGCGCGCAGTTTGCCGCTTTTGACATGCGGCGCGCCGGTGTCGTTGAACATCATTTGAATTTGCCCGCCGAGCAGATCAGTGAGTGCGGGGGCTGTGCCTTTGTAGGGCACGTGGGTCATGCGTGCGCCGGTCGCGCCCTTGAACATTTCGCCAGCGAGATGGCTGATGCCGCCGCTCCCGGTCGAGCCGTAGTTGAGTTGATCCGGCTTTGATTTGGCAAGCGCAATCAAATCGTTCACGGTTTGCGCAGCTACGCCGGGGTGGACCACGAGGATGCTCTGGCTCTCGACCACCAGCATCACTGGCGCCAGTTCGGTGAGCGGATCGAACGACAGTGATTTGTAGACCAGTGTGTTCAGACCCACGGTGGCGTTGTTCCCCAGATACAGCGTGTAGCCATCCGGTGCAGATTTTGCTGCGCGTGCGGCGCCAATGTTGCCGCCGCCGCCAGCGACGTTCTGCACTACCACCGGCTGCTTCAAGCGCTCCGACAAGGGTTTGGCAATCGCGCGTGCCAACGCATCCGTGAGGCCGCCGGGCGGATAGGCGACGATGATCTGGAGCGGTTTGTCTGGCCAAGCAGCGTGGGCCGAGGCGACGGTGAGCGCTGCCATCAGCGCCATCGTCAAGCCGCCCACGGCCCGCAAACCACGTGTCCATGCCGCTGCGGAAATGCGCTGCATATTGCCTCCTCTGATTCTGGGCATTGTAGCGAAGGGGTGCAGTGGGTTTTTATGCGGCACATCGCAGCGCGCCTGCTCTGGCTGCTGCGGTCGCATCGGCTGCTGCGGTCGCATCGGCTGCTGCGGTCGCATCGGCTGCTGCGGTCGCATCGGCTGCTGCGGTCGCTTCGGCTGCTGCGGTCGCATCGGCTGCGCTGGCCGTTCCGGCTGCGCTTGCCGCGCGCGCTGGCACGCGCACTGGCTCGGGCATGGGCTCGCCCACCACGTCAGCCGAAATGGTCAACGTATACTTAACCTCGCATAAAAATCGCATCCAACGCCAACAACTCAGTCTTCCACACAAGGGCAAACGCCATGACCACACGCCGCGAATTTCTCAACAAATCAGCAGGTCTGACCGGCATTGCTTTCGTCAGTTGCGATCTGCTGCACGGCCACGAAGCCCACGCCCAGCCACGCCGCCGCGAGACCACGGTCGGCGGCAAACGCGCGCTCGTCATTGACGTGCACGCCCACTGCGTGGTGCCCGAGGCGTTGGCGCTGATGGGGATCAAAATCGGCGCCACGCCGTCGTTTCGCGCCGACCTCAACATGATGACCTCGGTCGAGCAGCGCCTCGCCGCGATGGACGCACAGGGCATCGACATGCAGGCACTGTCGATCAACCCGTTCTGGATGAAGGCCGACCGTGATCTCGCGACAAAGATCATCCAGCTTCAAAATGAAAAACTCGCCGAAGCAGTGGCCGCGTATCCGCAACGCTTCGTCGCGTTCGCTACCGTCGCGCTGCAATTCCCCGATCTTGCCGCGCAGCAGCTGGAAGAAGGCGTGAAGAAATACGGCTTGCGCGGCGCATCAATTGGCGCCAGCGTGAATGGCGATGAATTGAGTGACCCCAAGTTCCACCCGTTCTGGGCCAAGGTCGAAGAGCTCGGTGTGCTGGTGTTCATTCACCCGCAGGCCGATGGTGTCACCGCGCAGCTCGCCAGCCGCCTCAAGGGCAACGGCCACATGCCCAACATCGTCGGCTATCCGGTCGAGACCTCGATCGCGCTGTCGCACCTGATCTTCGAAGGCACGCTCGACAAATTCCCCAAACTCAACATTTGCAGTGCGCACGGCGGCGGCTTTTTGCCGTCTTACATGGGCCGCTCCGATGCCGGCTGCCTGTCCCAGCCCTCGGCCTGCCCGGGCGGCACGCACGGCCCGATCAAGAAAAAGCCCACCGAGTATTTGAAGCAGATGTACTACGACACCATGGTGTTTTCACCAGAGGGCATCCGCCACCTCGCTGCCGAAGTCGGCGCGAGCCAACTGGTGGTCGGCACCGACTATCCGTTCCCGTGGACCAAGACGGCGGTTGATGAAGTCCTGGCGACGCCGGGTTTCTCGGATGCCGACAAGGTGGCGGTGCTGGGGGGTACAGCAGCAAGATTGTTGGGGATCAAGACCTAGCGCAGCAGCAAATGTCGCCGAATACCTGCCCGGAAACCGTTGGTGAGAGCGCTTCTCTGACATCAAGGGCCTGAAACCGTTGATAGACATAGCTCTCAGGCCATGTCTATCCTCTGAAATCCTTGGTGGTTACGCTTCTTCGGCGTATGCCGTATTGCTAGCGCGTGGATTGTGCGCCCGCCAGACTGCGTAACGGCAACTCGACCACGGCATTGCCCTTGGCGGTGACCTCCCCGAGTTGATTCTCAACCCAAATCTCGAGCTCGACCAAATGCGCGCCATCCTCGACGCGCTTGTCCACCACCTTCGCGCGGCACCACGACACATCACCAAAAATATTCGGCCGCCGCACCGACACATTGAGGCGGCGCACGAAGCCGTCGTCACCGCACCAGTTGGTCATCAGTTGCCCGAGCCATGAGATGCGCTGCGGGCCGACGTCGTAGCCGCCGGGCATGCCGACATCGCGCGCCATCTTTTGTTCGGCGTGGCCGCGCGCCGGGCTGTCCTGCGCACCGGTCTTGGGGTCGATGAAAGCATCGGCTGGATGGCGCTTGCGATACATGGTGGCGCGCCGGTGCGCCTGATAGCTGTGGCCGCCGCCGGAGTACCAGCAAATCATGTCGGTGATGTTGAGCGGGCCTTTGAGCATGGGTTGTACGGCGCTGCCCACTTCCGCATCGTCCCAGTAGCGTGGCGTGCTGCCGCGAAGCTCTTCGGTTTCAATCGCGTGGGCGATGTGCTCCAACTCTTCGGGTGAATAGCGATGGGTTTCGCGCGCTTCGTACTTGAGGCCGTCTTTCGCCTTGGCACGCGGCACGCGTGCGGTGCTGCCGAGCGCGCGGCACACCAGTTCGCCGCACTGGTTGGTGTAGAGCACTTCGCCGGTCTGGATGATGAAGGCTTTGGCCTTGCCGCCGCGCTTCTCGACGGCATTGAGCAGGCGTGCGCGCACCGTGAAGCTGTCACGATGGCGGATCGGCAGATACCACTCCCAGTCGGTGCCGCCATAGAGCCACTGGATGCCGCGCAGCTTTGGCGCGACCACGGTGGTGTCGATGGTGTAAAGAAAGCAGCCGGGAGCGAGCGCGGCACCCCATTTTGTTTTTGCGCCGTAGGCGGGATCGCAGAACAAAGGGTTTTCGTCGCCCAGCGACCAGCAAAAATGGCGCACGCTGTCGGGGGCGGCTTCGGTGTTCCAGGTTTGGTTGGTGCGGCGCAGGTCGACGCCGATCAGGCTGCGCGCTTCTTCGAGTGCGCCTTCCCATAGAGCCGGGCTTTGCGTGGTGTCGTGTGCTGTGTCGCCTGCTGTGTCGCCTGCGGTGTCGCCCGCTGTGTCGTCCGGGGTGCTCATGCGATCACTCCACTTTTTTTCAACTCGCTGATCTCGTCTGGCGACAGGCCGAGCAGTTCACCGAACACCTGGTCATTGTGCTGGCCGGTGGTCGGGCCGCATGCGTTGACTTGCGGTGCGAAACCTTCGATACGCCATGGCGCACAAAATACGCTGTCGTCACCGTAGATAGGAATCTGGATCGTATGGCGCATGCCACGTGCTGCGAACTGCGGATGTTCGCGCTGCTCTTCGAGTGACAGCACCGGCGTCGCGGCCAGGCCTGCGCCTCTGAGGCGGGTGACCAGTTCGTCGCGTGCAAACGTGGCTGTCCACGCGCCGATGGCCGCTTCGAGCTCGGCCACGCCGGTACAGCGCGCGGCTGCATGCTGCCAGCGAGCCTCCTGCGCCCACGGTTGCGCGGGTGCGAGCTGCGTCAGCGCCTGCCATTGCGCGTCGTTCGCCACCGTCAATGTCAGCCACGCATCGGCTTCGCGCGCCGGGTAAATACCGTGGGGTGCCATCGCTGGGTGGCGGTTACCGGCCGGCAGCGGCTGCCGCCCCTGCACCTGAGCGTCGAGCAGATAGGGGCGCAGAGTGCCGAGCAGGGCTTCGTTTTGCGAGAGGTCGATGTAGCAGCCCTTGCCGCTGATGCGGGCATGGCGCAAGGCTGCCAGCACGGCGACCAGGCCATGCACTGCGGCGTTCGGGTCGCCGAGCGCGATATTGAGTGCGCCCTGCGCGGCTTCACCGGGGTAACCCACCAACTCTTCCATGCCGACGAAACTCGACATCGTCGGTGCGTAGGCGCGCATGGAGGCCAACTCGCCAAATTGCCCTGCGGAAGACATAGCCAGCATCACGAGGCGCGGGTTGATTGCGCGCAAGGTTTCGAACCCCAAGCCGCTGCGCTCCATCGAGCCGGGCGACATGTTTTCAATCACCACGTCACTCATGGCGGCGAGGCGCTTGACCAATGCAACGGCGCGCGGCTCCTTGGTGTTGAGCGTGATGCCGAGCTTGCCATGGTTGACCTGGTGATACATCGGCGACATTTCGCGCGAGGGGCCTTCGACTAGCTTGCCGTCGCGCACCACGCGGCCCGAGAGCCGCAGGTTATCCGGGCGCTTGGCATGTTCAACCTTGATGACTTCGGCACCAAGTTCGCCGAGCATGGTGCTGACCCACGGGGCCGACCAGACCCAGCCAAGGTCGAGGACGCGCAGGCCTTTGAGCGCTTGGGATGCGCCGGCTTTGGCCGCCGTTTCTGCTGCCGCCTCTGCCGATGCCAGGCGTGACCGCACAGCGGCAGTCAGAGCCGGTGGCGCGCGGTCTGGTGAGGCCGCCAGCAATTGCGTGGCGATATTCAGTGCATCTTGCGCACGCGCTTCACTGACGCGAAATGGCAACGATGGAACGGTGACGGCCTGACCACCGGCGCGGCCTTTGGAAAAAAATCCGCGCGCGGCAAAGTGCGGCGTCGCCAGCACTTCGTCCATCGTGCGCAGCGGCGCAACAATCAAATTGTGTTCGAGCGCAATCGCTTCAAGCTCGGCTTTGGTGCGCGCGGCGAACCAGGGCTTGACCAGCGCATCGACTTCGTCCGGATACTGCGTGCCCATCGCACGCAAGTCCTGATAACGCGGCTGGGCAGCCCACTCCGGGTTGCCCATCACGGCGACCAGCCGCTGCCATTCTTCGCGCGTGCGCCCGCAGATGCACACCGCGCCGTCCTTGCAGGGGGCGATCAAAAAAGGATACGCACCGCCCGAGCCGGAAGCGCGGTGCCCGCTGCGCTGCCAGCGCAACCCGTGATGCACGTAGAAGCGGCAGTTGCCGGCGATGTAGCTGGCGAGCACGTCGGCGAGTGCGATATCAACAACGCGTCCAGGCGCGCCGGCATCGCGCACATTGAGCGCGAGCAGGCAGCCCGCAGCCAGCATCGCGCCGGCCTGATGCTCAACAATGCCCGGCGGCAGCGTGAGCGGCGCGCGCCCCGGCTCACCGAGTGCCCAGGCGGTTGCACTCAATGCCTGCGCGTCGAGACCGGTTCCGGCATGGCCTGCGAGCGGGCCGTCGAGGCCAAAGGTGGTGGTGATGCCGGCGATCAACTGCGTATGGCGCGCCGCGAGACCGGAGGGTGATGCGATGCACGCAGTGAGCGCCGCAGGCGCATCGCAGAGCAGAATGTCGCAATCACCAAGCAGCACATCGAGCGCCGCAGCGGTGCTCGGCGCGGGCAACGTGCTTTTGCCATCGGCCAATACTTCGAGCGCAAGTGCTTCGGGGCTGGTGTCGCGCAATGCGTCAAGCGCATCCGCAGTCAAGCGCGTGACCGTCGCACCCATGCGCGCCAGCAGCCAGCCGGCGTAGGTGGCGGCAATGCCGCTGCCAGGCCATTCGAGTACGCGCACGCTTGGCGCGTTCGATACTGCAGTTGCCACGGTGCGCATCACTCCGGTTGAATACCGGCGCCGCGCGCCAGATCACGCCACTTCGCGGTCTCGCTCACCACCCACTCGCGCAACTCGGCGGGCGTCGTCGGCGCGGCATCGACACCGAGGGCGGTGAGGCGATCGACCACTTCCTTGTCGCGCAACACGCGGGTGATTTCGTCATTCAAGCGCCGCACCACCGGCTCCGGCGTGCGCGCCGGCGCGAAGGCAGCGATGAAGCCAACCAGTTCATACCCTGCGACACCGGCCTCCTGCAAGGTCGGCATTTCGGGCATGGTGGCCGAGCGTTTCGCGCTCGATACGCCCAGGCCCTTGAGGGCGCCGGCGCGGATGTGCGGCAGCATCAGCGCAATATCGCCAAACAACATCTGGATCTGGCCGCCGCGCAAATCGACCAGCGCCTGCGCGTTCGACTTGTAGGGCACGCTGAAAATGTCGATACCGGCCTTGGCCTTCAACATCTCCGAGGCCAAACGCGCCGAGCCGGTGCCATTGCCAAATCCGACCTTGCCGGGGTTGGCCTTCGCGTAAGCGATGAATTCGCCCACCGTGCTGCCTGGCACACTGCTGTTGACCGACAGCACCAGCGCGGCGATGCCGAGGCGCGACACCGGCGCGAAATCGTTGACCGGGTCATACGGCAAATTCTTCATGAAGCTCGCGTTGCCCGCATGCGTGGTGTTGGTGCCGATCAGCAGCGTATGACCATCGGGTGCTGCGCGCGCCACCGCCTGCGCGGCAATCACGCCGCTGCCGCCGGGCTGGTTCTCCACCAGCACCGAGACGCCGAGCGATTTGCCCATGCGTTCGGCCAGCATGCGCGTGAGCGTGTCGGTTGCACCGCCCGCGCCGACTGACACCACCATGCGGATCGGACGGTTGGGAAATGGCTCTTGGGCGAGAGCCGCAGCAGCAGTGACGGCGCAGAGGGCACCAGCCACGACTACCCCAAGCAGGCTGGTGCGTTGATGCGGATGTCCGGGCGCCTGCTCGCTGGCGTGCGCAACAAGACTGGGGGCTGCGGCGATGTTCGTCATGTGTCTCTCCTGACTAATGAACTCGTGTGTTCAGGTTGCGCGTGCGTCAAACGCAAGTTGGCCGGCATCATCGGTGGCCGACAGATGCCAATCGGTTTCGTCCCGGCGCACCTGCAAGTGCAAGGCGCGCCCGCAGAACATGGGGGCAACATTGCGCGACGTGAACGAAGCCGGCTCGCGTCCGCTATGCGCGCGCCATAGTTCGAGCAGAAACAGAGCCGGGATGCTGCCGTTCACGACCAGCGCGGGATAGCCTTCTGCGCCGGTGACGTAGGGCAGGTCGTAGTGGATGCGATGCGGGTTGTCGGTGATGGCGGAGTAGCGAAATAGCAGGCGCTCGTCGGGAATCAGGGTGCGTGAGGTATCTGCCTTCGGTACCGCTGCTTTTGCTGCCTGCGTTTCGGAATCTGGCGCAGGTTCGGGCGAGGTTGCCGAAGTTGCCGAAGTTGCCAAGGTTGCCAAGGTTGCCGGGGCCGCGTTGACTGCTTCACGCAACACGTAGTCGAGTTGTTCCGTGATCGCGTGCTCGTTCGCGCCTTCAACAAAAATACGGTGCTCTACCTTGACGAGCGCAAAGCGCCCCGAGCGCCCCTGCTTGAGTTGCACCTCGCCTTGCTGGGTCTCGCGCCGCAGGCGTGCGCCGATCGGGAGGCCGCTGTGGAATTGATTGCGCCGCCCCGCCAGCATCAAACGCGGCAGGCCGAGGCCGGGCAGTCCGACACCGAGCCCTGCAATTCCGTCGGCGCGCAGTTGCGACTGCCGTACCGGCACGTTGAAAAATGCCGTATGCCAGCCGTGTGGCAGCAGGTCGCCTTCGCGCAGCGCGTCAGGGTCACGGTCGAGCATGGCGGCGAGGCGGCGCACCAGGGGCAGCGCGCATACGTCGTGCGCGAGTGTGACTGGTCCGGTCGCAGTGGCAACTTGCGTGGCAACCGTGCTCATGGTGTCCGCTTTCTGGTGTCCACGCTCATGCCATCAACACATTGTGTTCAATGCGCACCGGCCGGCCGACAAATTCTTCGGCCTGCATGCGTGCCGTCAGCGCGGCTTCTTCGGTGGTGGCGAGCACGCGTTGCCCCTGGGCGGTATCGGCCAGTGCGAGACCACGCGGCACCTTGCCACGCTCGTGCAGGACGGTAAATCCTGCTACGGTGGCAGTGCCGCTGAAATCGTCGAGCACCTCGACCACGCCCACCTCGCGCGTTACCGCACCACTGACATCAAGATGTGTGAATGGGCGCACCGGTGCGGGTGCAGATGCAGATACCGGCGCGGCGGCGGCGCTGCTCCAAAGCCCGAACGCTTGTTTGGTCAACACGCCCGACACGCTCGACACCAAGGCATGCCGGCCGCGCCCGGCGCGCAGCAACTCGGCAGCGCGGCAGGTGGCCTGGAACACGTAGTTGTTGTACGGGCCGCCGGCGAACGCCATGCCGCCGGTGATGGTGAGATTGCGCGTGAGTGGCAGGCCCAGTTCAGCCGCATAGGCTTTCACAGCGATGGGGAAGCAACTGTATAGCTCGATGAGGTCAAGGTCTTGCGTCGTGATGCCACCGGCGTCGAGCGCGGCTTGGCCGGCTATGCGCGCACCGGGGCAAGCCGCGAGATCGGCACGCGCCGACACCGCAACCATGTGATTGGACTCGGTGCTCGCGAGCGGGGTGACCCAGCGCTCGCGCGCAATGCCGAGTTGTTCCGCCCGTGCTGCGGAGCAGAACAGCAATGCGGCAGCCTGATCGACATTCCACGTAGAGCAATGCAGGCGCGTGTAGGGGAAGGCCTGCATCGGGTTGCGCTCTCCGGCGTCGCGAATCGCCGAAGCATCGAGCGCACGACGGTCCCACGCGTGCGGGTTGTCCGCTGCGACGCGGGCGAAGCGTGCGCCCAGTTCGGCGAGCTGGTTGCGGTGCTCGTCAATCGACCAGCCCTGGCGCGCGCGGTAGACGCTCTCCATGATCGCGTAGAGGGCGACCGGCATCTTGATGCCGGCGCGCTTCTCGACCAGGTGGCGCAGCTCGTCTTTCGGCGTGAGGCTAACGTCAGGATCGCCGTGCGTTTCGCGCTCAGATGCCGTTTGCCCGGCAATCTGCGCGCGCAGCAAGCGGTAACCGGCGTCGGCCCCCGTCACCAGCGTGGTGTGGCACTCGCCGCGCGCGATGCGCGCGCAGGCCTCGCCGATCAGCGACTGCTGCAATACGCCGACGCTGGCCAGCACGGTGGTCGCCTGCACTGCACCGATGCGCTGCGCAATTGCGCCGGCCGGGTTGCGATAAGTCCAGCGCCCGCGTGGCACAGCGATATGTTGCACGCCCGGCAGCGCAGCGCGCGCGCCGCAGTCAACGCCCGCTGCTTCCACCGCCTCGCTCATCAGGTCGAGCGGTTCGAGCGCGCGGGTGAAATCCTCTTCACGGCGCGTCGCCGTGCCGATGCCGACCAGCACCGGTGTGTGCTCCGGGTTGACCACTGAGTTGAGCGCTGAGGTGACCACCGAGGTGCTCATGTCTTGCGCTTGCGCGCGGCAAGCTTGGCAGACACTTTGAGTGCATCACGCACCGCTGCGTCGAGCAACAGCGCGTAGGCCTGCAAATCACGCTCGGCGCGTGAGCGCGCGAGGTCGGCGTCCTGCGCTTCGATCGCTTGCAGGATGCGCCGGTGCGCGTGCGTCACCAGACCGCGCACATCGGGCGAGGCAAATTTGTCGAGGCGCGATGCTTCAAACATTTGCGCCGAAATCGAAGCCGTGAAGGCGCGCAGCAGATCATTGTGGCTGGAAGCCGCGAGCGCGCTGTGCCAATGCACGTTCTCCTGCAGGAACAGCGGCACATCATCCACCGCGGCCTGATCGATGCGTTTGGAAATCGCTTTCAGAGTGGCGAGGTCTTCGGCAGTGCGGTTGCGCGCGGCCAGATAGGCGACCATCGGTTCGAGCGCCTGACGTGCTTCGACCAGCGCCCGCAGCGAGACACTGTTGCCCTTGGCAAACAGGCTGATGTGGGTGGCCAGCAGCGCGTCAGTGGGGCGCGCCACCACCGAGCCGCCGTAGCGCCCGGCGCGGGTACGCACCAGACCCTGGGCTTCGAGGATGCGCAGCGCCTCGCGCACCGAGCCACGCCCGAGACCGGTGGTCGATACCAGTTCGCGCTCGGTCGGCAATGCTGCGCCTGGCGCGTAATCGCCGCTCAAAATCTGCTGTTGCAGGCGCTCGGCCAGCACATCACAGGACTTCGGGACGCTGATGCTGCCGAGCATGCCCAGCAAGGCCGGTGCCGGCAGTATGGGTGGCGCGGCGAGGCGGGCGGGGCGCGCTTTGCCGCGCGCACTGTGCGCTGCGGCGGCCGGGGGGGTGGTGCGGAGGGCGGTTGGCATGGCGGCAATTTAAGGCTATTATGCGAATATGTCAATTGTTAGACCATGGTATTTCACCTCAAGGCAAACCCCTCGTCATGTCCCACCTCCTCGTCGAACGGCGCGACGGTATCGCCATCCTTACCCTCAACCGCCCGGAAAAACGCAATGCCATGTCGCCGGAAATGATCGTGCGTCTGGCGTCCTTCTGGCGTGAAGTGGCCGACGACCATGCCGTGCGCGTGATCGTGGTCACCGGCGCGGGCGATCAGGCCTTCTCGGCCGGCGGTGATCTGGGCACGCTGATTCCCCTGATGATGCGGGCGCGCGAACCGCAAGGTGAATGGGAGGAACGCTTCGCCGCCGACCGCAAGCAGTTGGGCGCGGCGCTGCTGCGCAACGCGACCTTTTTCAAGCCGGTGATTGCTGCGATCAATGGCGTGGCGCTGGCCGGCGGCGCAGAATTTGTGATGGCAACCGATCTGCGCGTGATGTCGAGTGCGGCGTCGATTGGCGTCACTGAAGTGCGGCGCGGCCTGATCGCCAGCGGCGGGTCCCTTGTGCGCATGCCGCGCCAGATTCCGTGGGCGCAGGCGATGGAGCTGATGCTGCTGGGCGAGCCAGTGAGCGCGCAGCGCGCGCTCGAGATCGGCCTGGTCAATCGCGTGGTGGCACCCGATCAGGTGTTGCCGACCGCACTCGATCTGGCGCGGCGCGTGTGCCTGGGCGCACCGGTGGCGCTGGAGAAAACTAAAGAGGCGATGGTGCGCTCGAGTGGCAGGCCGTTCGATGAGGCCTTCGCCATCGAGACCCAGTGCACCAAGGACAATGCGGCGATGCCCGATGCGCGCGAAGGACCGCGTGCCTTTATGGAAAAGCGCGCGCCGGTGTTTCGTGGCAGGGCGGCCTGATAGGCTTTTGCGCCTGCGTGCGCTTCTTTCACTCTCTGAACTTCGACAAAGCGAGATTGCGATGCATGCCTTACTGAAACCAATTGTGCGCGTCATCCCTGGTATCGCGCTGCTCACTGGAATCTGTGTTTGGCCAGCGGCCCAGGCGCAAGAGCCGTATCCAAACAAACCGGTGCGCATCGTGATCGGTTTCGGCCCCGGCAGCGGCACCGACATCCTCGCGCGCATGATCGGCGAGGAGTTGCGCATGGCGCTCGGCCAGCCCTTTGTGGTTGACAACCGGCCCGGTGCCTCCGCGCAGATTGCGGCGGGCTTTGTCGCCAAGGCACCGGCCGACGGCTACACCCTGTTCCTCACGTCCAACTCCTCGCACTCGGTCAACCCGCACATTTTCAAGAAGCTGCCCTACGACCCGATTGCTGATTTCACGCCGATTGGCGGCCTCGCCTACTTTCCTTTCATCCTCGCGGTGAACGCAACCCTGCCGGTGCGCACGCCGCCCGAGTTCGTCGCTTTCGCGCATGCCAACAAGGGCAAATTCAATTACGCCTACGGCACGCCCACCGTGCAGATTCCGGCCGAAGCCCTGAACAAGCTGCTCAAGCTCGAAGCGCTCGGCGTGCCCTACAAGAGCAGCCCGGCCGCGTTGACCGACGTGATCGGCGGGCAGGCGCAGTATCTGGTGGTGGACCTCGCATCGGCGCGGCCCCATCTGCAATCGGGAAAATTGCGCGCGCTCGCCGTGACGACATCGAAGCGCACCGCACTCGCACCCGACTTGCCGACCATCGAAGAGACACTGGCCCTGCGCGATTTTGATCTCGCCGCCTGGACTGGCCTGTTCGGGCCAGCCGGCCTGCCACGTGACGTGACCGACAAGCTCTCAAGCACCTTGCAGCAGATCATGGCCAAGCCCGCGGTGATCGAGCGCCTGAACGCTGCGGGGGCGGAGCCGACGCCGTCCGACGCCGCCACATTTTCCGCGCTGGTCAAACGCCAGCTTGAACTGTGGGGCCGCAAGGTCAAGGATGCGGGGATTCAGCCTGAGTGAGCCAGTGCGTTCGAAATGAAATATGCTGCGCCACTGAGACAGCAATTCCATTCACTGGCACCGGAGCGTACCCATGACGAAATCGCCGCTGGCAAGAACATTGTTCGTTGCCTGCACCTCGGTTGCGCTGACGCTTGGCGCTGCCACACCCCGCACAGCATTCGCGCAGAGCTATCCCGCCAAACCGATCCGCATCATCGTGCCGGTGGCCACTGGCGGCATCGCCGACTATTACGCACGCGTGATCGGCGCCAAGCTGCTTGAGTCCTGGGGCCAGGCCGCCGTGGTGGAAAACCGCGCCGGCGGCGGCGGCAACATCGGTGCCGATGTCGTCGCCAAGGCCGCGCCCGACGGCTACACCCTGGTGATGGGCTTCGTCGGCTCGCACGCGGTCAATCAGTTTTTGTTCGCCAAGATGCCCTACGACACGGCGCGCGATTTCGCGCCGGTGGCGATGGTGATCGAGGCCGAAGGCATTCTCGCGGTGCATCCTTCGTTGCCGGTCAACTCGGTGAAGGAGTTGATCGCACTGGCACGCGCCAAACCGGGCAGCCTCTCTTACGCATCAGGCGGCGTCGGCACGGCGAGTCATCTGGCCGGCGAGCTGTTCAAGTCGATGACCAAAACATTTTTGGTCCATATCCCCTATCGCGGCAACGCCCCGGCGATTGCCGATCTGATTGGCGGGCAGACGCAGCTCACCTTCGCGACCTTGCCGACCGCAATTGCTCACGTACGCGCAGGCAAACTCAAGGGTATTGCCGTGATCGGCCGCACGCGCTCAGCCGCTGCGCCGCAACTGCCGACGATTGCGGAGTCCGGTGTGCCTGGCTTCGCCGTCAACAACTGGATCGGCCTGTTCGCGCCCGCCGGCACACCCCCCGAGATCGTGCGCAAGCTCAATACCGAGATCATGCGCATCATGCAACTGCCCGAGATCACGCGGCGCATGGAGGTTGAGGGTGAGCGCCACACCCCCAACACGCCTGAGCAGTTCGGCCAGTTTGTGCGCGACGAGGCACTGAAGTGGGGCAAGGTTGTCAAGGAAGCAGGCCTCAAGGCCGACTAAGCTGCGCCGGTACCCGCCTTTAACGCATGGCAGCGCTCAGTCGTGGCAACGTCGGCAAACCCTTGGTCGGAGCGCCTCTGCGCGCTCTTACCGGGGAAGATCAATCGAGCACGAGCTTGATCTTCTCGGCCACGCCGCGCCAGCGCGCCACATCGCGGCGCATCAAGTCCATCATCTGCGCGCCGTCAAGGTAGGCCGGCTCCAGTCCGCGCGCGCGCAGCTTGGCCTGCGTGTCGGAGTCATTCATCACGCGCGCGAGATCGGCGCTGATTTTTGCGGTGATTGCAGCCGGAGTCTTGGCAGGCAGCAAGAGGCCGTACCAGATGTCGGCATCAAAGCCGGGCATGCCTGATTCACTCACCGTCGGCAATTCAGGCATCTGCGGGCTGCGGGCCGCGGTGGTGACAGCGAGGGCACGCAAGCGGCCATCCTTGACGAACGCGTCGAACGCCGAGCCGGCGCCAAACGAGAGTTGCACTTCGTTGGCGACCAGCGCGGTTACCGAGGGCCCCGAGCCTTTGTACGAGATGTGAGTCATGGTCACGCCCGCGTTGAGCGCAAACCATTCGCCGGCCAGATGCGGCGCGGTGCCGCTGCCGGCCGAGCCATAGTTGAGCTTGCCCGGATTGGCTTTGGCATAGGCAATCAGTTCGCGCATGTTCTTGACCGGCAGTGCCGGGTTGACCACGACCACCAGCGGCGAGGTGGCGAAGCGCCCGGCCGGTGCGAAGTCGCGCAGCAAGTCCCAGCCGAGATTGCGGTAGACGGAGGTATTGATGGTGTAGGAGTTGACGCACAGCAGGATGGTGTAGCCGTCGGGTGCGGCTTGTGCGACCAGACCGGCACCAATGTTGCCGGCGGCACCGGCGCGGTTTTCGATCACCACGCCCTGGCCCCACAGCTCCTGCAATTTCTGGCCGACGATGCGCGCCGAAATGTCTGAGCCACCGGGCGCGAAGCCGACCACGATGCGCACTGGCTTCTCAGGATAAGTTTGTGCGGCAGCGGATGAAGCCATCGCGAGTGATCCACCAAGAAGCGCTCCCACCAAGGCTTTTCTGGCAATGTTTGCAAATGTCATGGTTTGTCTCCTTTGTTCAATAAGCTTGCGGCTGCGCTGCGTTTTCACTCCGCTTCAATACATGCCATTTTCCTCGAAGCTGTTGTGATCATGAAGCCTCCAGGATGCAGCTTAGCAGCGCGGCGGCCCTGCACCAGACGGCCAGAAGCGGAGCATGCGCCGCATGCGCTACTCTATGCCCTCAATCTGCGCACGCCGCGCGGCGTTGATCCCCTCCTTGCCATACCCATCGAATGGAGCACACCAAATGAATCGCAGACACGCACTTCGCGCCGCCGGCGCAGCCGCATTCGTTGCCGCCGCGCTGGGCGCTTCGCTCATCGCGCCGGCCGCGTGGAGTCAGGCCGCGTACCCGAACAAGCCGATCAAGATCATCGTGCCCTACGCTGCCGGCGTCTCGCCCGACGTGGTCGCGCGCCTGATCGGTGACCGCCTTGGCCAGGCGCTCGGGCAGGCCGTCATCATCGACAACCGCCCCGGCGCGGGTGGCATGATTGGCGCGGAAGCAGCAGCGACCATGCCGCCTGATGGTTACAACCTGCTGTTCACGGTCAAGGGCGTGATGGCCATCGTGCCGCACGTCTATCCGAGCGCCAAATTCAATTCACTCAAGGACTTCAAGGCCGTTACCGAAATTCTCAAGGTGCCGCATCTGATCACGGCGACGCCGAATGCGCCGTACAACAACATGAAAGAGTTTGTCGCTTATGCCAAGGCCAACCCAGGCAAGATTGATTACGCCTCGGCCGGTACCGGCTCGCATCCGCATGTGGGGATGGAAACGATTGCGCAGCGTCTCGGCATCAAGTTGAGCCATGTACCCTACAAGACCAATCCCGGCCCCGATGTAATGGCCGGGGTGGTGAGCCTGTATCTGGAAGCCTCGACGACGGCGATTCCGTCGATCAAGGGCGGCAAGATCAAGGCACTCGCCACCTCGGGGGCCGAGCGCATTCCGGCCCTGCCCGACGTGCCGACGCTGACCGAATTCGGTGCCGACCTTGACCCCAGTGGCGCGACCGGCGATTCCTGGCATGGCATCTTCGCGCCGGCCGGCACGCCGGACGACATCATCAACAAGCTCAACGTGGAATTGGTCAAGATCGTCAAGTCCGCCGACATTCAGAACCGCCTGCGCACGCTCGGGCTGACACCGACTGGCACCTCGCCTGCGGTGCTTACTGCCGGCATGACCTCCGACTATGCCTACTGGGGCAAGCTGATCCGCGATATGGGCATCAAGCTTGAATAACAACAAGCGCTGCGCGCGCACGGCTGTTGCCGCTGCGTTGCAAGTACCGGTGCCGGTGCAGCAACCAATTTGTCTACAACCCCGCCGCGTGCCAATTCACGCGGAGAATGTTTTCCCGCATCCCAATGACGAATCCCCGCCCGCCGCTCTCGCCTGATGGCGCACTCGCCATGCTGCGCACCATGCGCATCATTCGCGCGTTTGAAGACGCCGCCGGCGCTGCCTTGCGTGATGGCCATGCGCGCGGCTCGGTGCACCAATGCACCGGCGAAGAAGCGATTGCCACCGGTGTCTGCTTCAACCTCACGCGCGCCGATTTTGTGTCGAGCTATCACCGCGGCCACGGCCACGCGATTGCCAAGGGCGTCTCGCCCGCACGCATGATGCAGGAGCTGTATGGCCGTGCCGGTGGCACCTCGGGCGGCAAGGGCGGCTCGATGCATATCGCCGATTTCTCCTGCGGCATGCTGGGTGCCAATGGCGTGGTGCCCGATGGCGTCACGCTGGCAGTGGGGGCCGCGCACGCGTTCAAGATGCAAAAACGCCCCGAGATCATGGTGGCGTTTTTCGGCGACGGCGCGATGAATCGCGGGCCGCTGTTCGAGGCCTTCAACTGGGCCAAGCTGTTCGCGTTGCCGGTGTTGTTCGTGTGCGAAGACAACGGCTACTCGGTGACGCTGCGCACCCGCGACGTGACCGGCGGGCCGCCCGCGATCGAGCGGGTCAAGGCCTTCGGCATTCCGGTCGAGACTGTCAACGGCAACGACGTGATCGCAGTTGAAGCCGCCGCGCGGCGTTTGATTGCCGAAGTGCGCGCCGGCGGCGAGCCGCGTTATCTGCATGCCAACACTTATCGCTGGGCGGGCCATCTCGCGCATGATCGCGGGCTGTATCGCGATGCTGCGGAAGTCGAGGCAGCCAAGCAGGATGATTGCATCGTCAACGCCGAGCACTGGCTGTTACAGCAAGGCGTTGACGCTGCGGCGCTCGCCGCCGTGCGTGATGAGGCACAGCAAGTAATAGAAGCGGCAGTCAGTGAAGCGCTCGCTGCGCCGTGGCCGGATACCGCGCAGACCTTCACCGATGTGCAGGACGTGGGGAGTCCGGCATGAGTGTGATGACCTATGTCGAAGCCGGCTGCCTCGCCCTGCGCCAGGAGATGGAGCGCGACCCCGACGTGTGGGCGCTGGGCGAAGACCTCGGCCCCGAAGGCGGCACCTCGGGCCAGTATCGCGGCCTGCAAAAATTGTTCGGCCCTGAGCGCATCGTCGATACGCCGATTTCCGAATCCATGATTATGTCGGCAGCGATTGGGGCTGCACTGATGGGCATGCGCCCGGTAGCGGAAATGCGCTTCGCCGATTTTGCGCTCTGCGCCGCCGACGAAATCATCAATCAGGCGGCCAAAGCGCGCTACATGCTCGGCGGGCAAGTGCGCGTGCCGATGGTAATCCGCCAGCCGATCGGCATTCGCGCTGGCATGGCCGCGCAGCATTCGCAAAGCAATGAAAACTTGTGGGTCGCCACCGCCGGACTCGTCGTGGTGGCGTCCGCGACGCCCGCCGACAATCACGGCTTGCTCAAGGCCGCGATCCGCTGCGACGACCCGGTAGTATTTATGGAGCACAAGGAGTTATGGCAGACCACGGGCGAGGTGGATGCCGATGCGCCGCCCATCGAGTTGGGCAAGGCCGCGATTCGCCGCGCCGGCAAGGATGTCACGCTGGTGAGTTGGTCGAGCACTGCCAACGCCTGCGCAGCCGCTGCGGACACGCTCGCCGCGCAAGACATCGATGCCGAAGTGATCGACCTGCGTACTTTGTGGCCGTGGGATCGCGATTGCGTATTCGCGTCGATTGAAAAAACCGGACGCGTCGTGGTGGCGCATGAATCAAGCCGCGCCGGTGGCTTCGGCGGAGAATTAATTGCCGAGATTGCCGAGGCGTTTTACGGCAAGCTCAAGGCGCGGCCCTTGCGGCTCGGTTCGCCGCGCGTGCCGGTGCCGTATTCAAAGCCGTTGGAGGATTTGTGCCGGGTGGGAGCGGCGGAGATTGCCGCAGCGGTCTTCAGCTTGTTGAGAATATCTGCGTGAGCAATACTGGCAATGCGCAAGCTTCCTCGCCTATACCCTCAAACCAGACCGTGCATCAGAGCAGGTGAGCAGCGAAAGCAAGGGCTGGTTTGCCTGCTGGACACGGTTTGCGAGACGCGCTTCAGGTTCATCTGCTGTCCTAAACAATTCCCTCCTCCCGCACCACCTCCCCGCTCTGCACGCGCCGGTAATCCATCCGCCCCAGATCCAGCGTGCGATACCCGCCTTCCACTATCAGCTCGGCCAGCGCGCGCCCCGCTGCGGGCGCGTGCATCAGGCCGTGGCCGGAGAAGCCTGCGGCCACATAGAAGTTATCCACCTCGCCGGCCCAGTTGCCAAGGATCATGTTGCCGTCGAGCGTGTTTTCGTCATACAGGCCGCTCCATTCGCTCTTGAGCTTGAGCGCTTCGAAGGCGGGCAGGCGCCACGCCAGCGCGGGCCAGACCACGCTTTCGAAATAGGCGGGGTCGGTGTCGAAGTGGAAGCCGGGCGGCTCGTGGCTGTTGACGAGGCCTACTGAGTAGCCGGCACCTTCGGGGCGGCAGACCAGGCGGTCGAGGTCTTTGATGAGAGGCAGCGGTTCGAGTGTGGCAGCGATCTCGACGTAGTGTTCGAAGCGGCGCATTGGCACTACCGGCAGCGGCATGCCGATCATCTTGCACACCTCACCGGCCCAGGCGCCGGCGGCGTTGACGATGGTGCCGGCAACGATGGTGGCGCCGCTGGCGAAATCGACGCGGCCGGCACGTTGTGCGCCGCGCGGGCCTTCGAGTGTGATGGCGGTGACCTTGTCTTTTAGATAGGTGCCGCCGAGCTGCCGGGCTTTTTTGCGGAAGCCCTGCAGCACGGCGTTAGGGTCGAGCCAGCCGTCGCCTGGCGTCCAGGCGGCGAGCGTGAGGTCGTCGTTGCGGATTGAAGGGAAGCGCCTTGCCAGCTCGTTGCGGTCGAGCAGGTGGACGTCGACGCCGTGTGCGCGCTGGCGTGCGGCGTTGCGCTCGACGATGCTGGCGGCGCGATCGTCCACCACGAAGAGGTAGCCGCCTTCTTTCCAGTTGAGGCCGGGTGCTTCGCCATCACCGCCACTGCGGCCGTCGGGCACTGCCATTTGTTCTTGCCAGTGCGCGAAGAACGCCATGCTCGCCACTGACATCTGGATGTTCTCGGGGCAGGAGAACAGGCGCCGCACGCCGCCCGTGGCGCGCGGTGTGGAGGCGAACGCATAGGTGGGGTCGGGCTCGACCACCATCACCGAAGGTGCGTGCGGCGTGCGCCGCAAAAAATACGCAGCCGCAGAACCGATGGCACCGCCGCCGATGATGAGGATGTCGGTGTATTCCATGCCGGATCATTATGCATGAGTCATGCATAATGGCGAAGAGTGGCTATGGAAGCCATTCTTGGCCCATTCTCAGAGGTAAGTTCGAGCGGGATGGCAGCCGCAGGCACTGCGACCGGGGTTTCTTTTTTGTGTCGGTCAACGGTGAGCGCCAAGAAGCGTTTTATGCAGACATGGCGGTTATTCGCCAGATGAACCACACTGAAGGAGACACACCATGCGTACCCTCAATTCGATCCTGATTGCAGCTCTCCTGGGCGCGTCGGCCACGGCATTCGCTGCCGAGCCGGCGACGCGTGACGCCAGAATGGCGGAAGCCATGAAGGGCTACCAGGCGCAAAAAGCCGGCGCTCCCGCACCGGCCGCGACCGCACCGGCAGCGAAGAAACAGGCCGTGGCCAGGAAGCATGCGGCCAAGAAAGTCCACGCCAAGAAACACGGCGCGAAGAAACAGCACGCACGGGCCGGCAAGGCGAAAGCCCCGGTCGTCAAGGCAACACCGGCGCCGGTCAAGTAAGGCGCTGCGCTCCGCCCAACGCCCGCTTGATGCGGGCGTTTTTATTTGCTGCGTCACCTTTGGCAACGCCTTTGGGTGAGCGGCCAGGTGGTCATACTAGAATGGCCGCAGTCGCGCCGTTGCAGCCTGATGCAGCGTCCAAGACGCGAATCACCGAGGGGGGACCAGCATGGCAGCAATCAATTCACTGGGTTTCATCGGCCTGGGCGTGATGGGCGCGCCGATGTGTACCAACCTCGCCAACAAGTCGGGCCTGCCGGTGGTGGGCTTCGACCATGAGGCCGAGGCGTTGACGCGTGTGCAAAGTGCAGCATTCCACCCTGGCACGTCGGTTGCCGATGTGGCCGCGCATGCCGAGGTGATCTTCCTCTCGCTGCCGGCGGTGGCGCAGGTGATCGAGGTATGCCGCGGTCCCGAGGGCTTGTTCGCGCGCGCCGGCCGGCCTGGTAGCCGGCTAAAAGTGCTGGTAGACATGAGTACGTCGGCAGTCAAAGAGACGCGCGAGTTGGCAACAGAGGCGGCGCAACACGGCATCGTGTTTCTCGACGCACCGGTGGCGCGCCTGCGCGAAGCGGCGCGCCTCGGCACCCTGAGCATCATGGTGGGTGGGCCGCAAGATGCTTACGGCACCGTGCTGCCGTACCTGAAATGCATGGGGTCGGATGTCACCCATTGCGGCGGTGTGGGCGCTGGGCAGACCGTGAAGATTCTCAACAACATGATCGTCTTCATGACCGCGCATGCCCTGTGTGAAGCGCTGTTGATCGGGCGCGAAGCGGGGGTGGACCCCAAGCTCTTGTTCGAGACCATGGCGCTTGGCTCATCCGACAGCTTCGTGTTGCGCAACCAGGGATTGAAGGCGCTGGTGCCGGGTCATTTTCCCTTGCAGGCATTCCCCACCGAGTACGCGATCAAGGACATCAAGCTCGCGCTCGAACTTGCGCGCGACGGTGGCGTGGTGGCCGAGCAGGCCATGCGCACCCACGCCCTGCTAGAGAAAACGCGCGACGCCGGTTACGTCAAGGAGTATTACCCGGTCAGTAGTGTCCCAACGTTTTCACGAGAGACGGTTGTAAGTTGATGATTGAACGGATGAAACGGTTGAATTTGTCTGGTCTCGATTTGAACGTCGAGGCGCAGACTTTGGGGCTTTTGCGGGCAACCGCAGAAGGCCCC
>JANPAR010000353.1:0-29700 GCA_031430015.1 Burkholderiales bacterium | reverse complement strand
ACAGTTTGTGTTGCAGTTTCATACGCCCTCAGCTCTTGGCGATGCCAGTCAATGCGCTGTGCAAATCGGACTTGCCCATTGTTTTCAATGGCAATTGCAACAGTTGCAGCATGCGATAGGCGATTGCCTGGCGCGTGAGCTCAAAAGCGCGCTGCTTGGCCTCGTCACCGCCTTCGGCATTGGAAGGGTCGGGGTAGCCCCAATGTACCTTGACCGGCTGACCATTTTCACCAGGGGCTCCGAAAAAGATCGGGCAGGTCTCGGCCGCAGCGCTGTCGCATACCGTGATGACGATGCCAAGCGGTGGCGATTGGGACGTGGTGAACTCGTCCCAGCTTTTGCTGCGAAAGTCGCTTGTATCCACCCCGGCGTGATTGAGGGCTTCGAGTGCGAACGGGTTCAGTCGTCCGCTCGGGGCACTGCCGGCACTAAAGGCCTTGACGTCTTTGCCCAGCTTTTGGGCAAGCTGGTTCAGCATGCCTTCGGCCAACACGCTGCGCGCGGAGTTATGGGTGCAGAGGATGAGGACGTTGGTGGTCATGGCGACGTAAGGCTCGCGCGCAAGTTAGCAGCAGGACGACGCCGGCTTCACGGCGATGCCAATGGGTTTGCCGCGCATCGCAGGTGCGGCAATGACAGCAGGTGCGGCAATGACGGCAGGGGTGGCCGCAGTGGCGGGTGATGCGACCGCTTTGGGTGCGCAGCAAGCCGGCCCTGCCGCCGGCCCTGCTGCCGGATTTGCTGAGGGCGCCTCATTGAACACCGGGATGTTGCCCAACGTATGAAACTGCTCCCAGGCAATGCCCTGCGGGTCGGTGATCCAGTATTTCTCGCTGCGCGCGTAGCAGCACGTCGTCTCGCCGTCGTCCTGCAAGGCCATGTCGGCGCCGTCGGCGCGCGCCTTGAGTACGTCGAGCTCTTCGACGCTGTCGGTCTGAAAACCCAGATGGTCAATGCCGGGCGCATTGCCCCGGGTGGAAATGGCGAAGTTGATGCGCGGATCTTCGATCATCCATTTGGCGTAGTCGGCTTCAACGCGCGTCGGTTCGGCGGCAAACAGCCTGGAATAGAAGCCGATGCTGGTGGCGAGATTGTCAACATGCAGATGGACGTGGAAGCGGTTCATGGTGTGTCTCCAGTTAACGAGCTTTGCGTTTCGGGGATTTGGCAACGGCGCAGGATTGACCCTGGCAACAGTTGTCGGTGAGGTAGGTGAGCAGGTCAGCCATCTGCTCAAAAGCCGTGCTGTAAATCAGGTTGCGACCATCCCGCTCCTGCGAGATCAGCCCCGCGTGCATCAGTTCCTTGAGGTGGAATGACAAGGTCGCGGCGGGCACGCCGAGGCTCTCTACCAGCGTGCCGGGCGTGAGGCCATCCGGCCCGGCCACCACCAGCGCGCGGAACACCTGGAGGCGCACCGGCTGGGCCAGTGCGGCAAGGCAGGTCACGACGTCTTTTTCTTCCATAATTCCATTATTATGGAAATAATGAACAAAAGCAAGCATCCATTTTCAATGCCGGTGCCGCAGCTGCGGCGTAGCGACTGGCTGACCTGGTTTGACCTCGGGCCCGTTTGGCGTAGCATGTGCCGATGACCCATGTCAGCACCGGTGTCCCTGATACGCCTTCCGCTGCGCACTTGCCAACGGAAGCATCCCTGCTGCTGCGGCTCAAGCGTTCGACCACCTTGATGGCATTTTCTGCCGTTGTGGTGTGCACGTGGATCGCCTGGGTGGCGTGGCAATCCTTCGCTGCGTTGCAGTCCGCCCAGAGCGAGGTGGATTACGCCCGCAGGGTGCAGATGGAGTTCACCCTGCTGCGCAGCAATTACGCCAATGCGCACGTCAACGCGCGCCGCGCGATCCGCGATGGCGATGCCAACATGATCGGGCAGGCGGAGCAGCTCATCGCCGCTGGCCGCAAGAATCTCGCCACGCTGCAGGAGTTGACGCGGGACGATCCGATGCAGCAGCGCCGGATCGTCCAGATGGTCCCTGTTCTGGACGAGTTTGCCGAGGGGTTGCAACGCCGCATGCGCCCGGGATCGCCGGAAGAGGCAGCTCGCGTGCGCCAGCAGCTCGATAGCGATGTCGCCCCGCTGGTGCCAGACTTCGTGCGTCTGACGCTCAATGCCGCGCAGCAGCAGGAGGATCGCATCATCGGCCAGCGAATGGCAGCGCGGTTGGCGCAGGAGAAAACAGCACGCGATCTGACCATGGGCTTGATCGCCGCCGCCTTGGCCACCATTCTGGTCGCGATTCGGGCGCTGCGCGCCGACCGCAAGCGGCTGGTGCGTGCCCAGTCCGAACTGAGCCTGACAAATGCGGATCTGGAGCGCAGGGTGGAGGAGCGCACCGCCGTGATCCGTCGTGAACAAGCCCGCATCGAAGGGATTTTTGAAGCCATGTCGGACGGGGTGCTCGCGTTCGATCTTGATTTGCGCCACACCTTCGTCAGCCGCCGCGCCGGTGAACTGCTCGGACGCGACCCCGCTGCCATGCTGGGCCGCACCATGTGGGAGGTTTATCCGACCCAGGATCGCAATGTCGAAATGCACGCGCTGATTCAGCGCGCGCTCGATAGCGGCAAACCATTGACCGGTGAAGTGACCTACCCCGAATTTGGCGGCGCGTGCTTCTCTTATTACATTGCCCCCGGGCCGGGCGGTGTCACGCTGTATTTCCACGATGTGACGCAGCGCCGCCGTAACGAAGTGGCCCTGCGCGACATGGCGCGGCGCATGCAGATGCTCAGTGAAAGCCTGATCACCGCGTGGGAGGATCAGCGCCGCGCGCTCGCCCGCGAGCTGCACGACGAGATCGGACAGAACCTGACGGCGATCAAATTCAACTTCGCCGCGCTGGCAAGCGGCGCCTCCCCAGTGCTGGCGCTGCGTGCCGCCGATGGCATTGCGCTGGCCTCCCAGGTGATCTCGCAGGTGCGTGACCAGATCCTCGAGTTGCACCCTGCATTGCTTGACCTGCTAGGGCTGACTGCTGCGGTGGACGAATACTTGCAGCGCCAGGCCGAGCGCAGCGGCATCAAGATCGACTTTTCACCCGCCTTGCCGCTGCCGCGCCTCACCGAAGCTCTGGAGCTTGCCGCTTTTCGGGTGGTCCAGGAGGCGGTTCACAATGCGCTTCGACACGCGCAGTGCAGCCGCATCGAGGTGGTGATGGAAGACGAAGAAGGCAATGTATTGATGGAAGTGCGCGACAACGGCCGGGGATTTACCGTGACCGATACCACCATGCAGGGCACTTTTGGCATGGGGGTAGGGGGCATGCGTGAGCGGGTCACGCTGCTCGCCGGCCGATTTGCAGTGGAGTCCGCGCCGGGGCGCGGCACCGTGGTGCGCGCTGCCCTGCCGCTGGTGCTCAGGCCGACACTCATCCCTGCTCCGGCACAGGCGCCCGACGCACCATGATCACGGTATTGTTGATTGACGACCATCGCCTGGTGCGCGCCGGCATTCGCGCGCTGCTCGAAGCCCAGGCCGGGATTCGTGTCGTGGGAGAAGCCGACAACGGGCGCCAAGGCGTGCAACTTGCCCGCACCCTGACGCCGGCATTGGCGATCGTCGACATTTCCATGCCGGAACTCAACGGCATCGACACCTTGACCAAGCTGCAACGAACCTGTCCGCAAACGCGCCTGCTGGTGCTTTCCATGCACACCGGTGCCCAATACGCCAGGCAGGCGCTCGCTGCGGGCGCGCATGGCTATGTCGTCAAGGACGCCGCCGCCTCCGAACTGGCGACCGCCATCGCCACCGTGATGCCCGGCGGACAGTATGTGAGCCCCTCGATCCAGCTGGCGCTCAAGGCCGCGGCTACCCAACCTGCCTTGACCTCGCGCCAGCGTGAGGTACTGCAGCTGATTGCCGAAGGCCGATCGACTCGGGAAATTGCTGAACGCCTGTTCATCAGCATCAAGACTGTGGAAACCCATCGCACCCAGATCATGCAGCGGCTCGATATTGCCGACGTCGCCGGCTTGACGCGGTACGCCATCGAGAGCGGGCTGGTGGCCTAGCGGCGAGCGCACTGCCGGCATTCACACAAATTGACATTTCGGGTACCAATATCAGGGATTCCCTGATGGGCGGGGAACCGCCGCGTCCGTAAAGTCTGGCCCAACAAAGACTCCCGTTGGGCACAGATGATGGATTCCTCCCTGATTCACAGCGAAACGTCGGCACTCTCACCACGTCGCCAGCCAGGTGGCGCGGCCGAGGAAGCCCTGCGGCGCGCGGCGCTGGAGCAACATGACATTCTCGATACCCCGCCTGATGCGCGTTTTGACGCTGTGGCGCGCAGCGCCGCCGCGATCGCCGGCACGGCGGTCGCACTGATCTCGCTGGCTGATGCCGATCGCTACTGGTTCAAGGCCTGCATTGGCCTGACCGGGATGACCGAAGTGCCGCGCGCCATCGCTTTTTGCGAGAGCACGATTGCCGGCATCGATCCGCTGGTCGTTGATGACCTGCTGCAGGATGTCCGTTTTTCCGCCAACCCGCTGGTGAAAGAAGCGCCCTTTGTGCGCTTCTACGCGGGTTTTCCCCTGCACGACAGCGCAGGCGTGGTGCTCGGCGCGCTCTGCGTCCTTGATGTTGCGCCGCGCCACCTTGACGCAGGCCAAATGGCGGCGCTAAGGGAGCTGGCGTTGCTTGCCATGGCCTTGATCACCAAGCATCACGAAGACAGCGAAATGCGCCTGTTGCGCGCCTTTAGTGACATGGCGCCCGCCCAAATTTATGTGTGCCGGCCCCGTGATCTGCGCCTGGTCTACGCCAATGCCGCCGGTCTGGCGCGGATCGACCCTGATGCGAAGCTGGCGCGCCAATTGATGGGCCGTGTGTCGCTTGCGGACCTTCAGACTTGGATGAGCCCGGACAGCCTGCGACAAGTGATAGCCGAGGCGATTGCCAACGCCCCGCGACCGACGCTATTGCAGGTGCACCAGCCCGGTGATCCGGTCACCGACTTGCAAATGCGTGTCGCGCCGTTTGCGCACGAAGGGCGCGACCTGATTGGTGTAGCGCTTACCAATATCAGCGAATGGAAACAGGCTGAACGTGCGCATTCCGCTGAAATGGAGCGTTGGCGGGTGGCCATAGAACAATCCGGCGATGGGTTGTGGGATTGGAGCGTAAAAACCGGGGGAGTATTTTTTTCCGCTGGCTGGCCGGCGTTACTGGGACTTGCCTACGATGAGGTGGAGCCGTGCTATGGCGAATGGCTGTCACGCATCCACCCGGACGACGCGTCGCGGGCTGCCGAGGATATGGCGCGCTGCTTTCGAAGCCCCGAAGGCAGCCTTGAATCCGAAGTGCGGATGCGCTGCAAGGATGGCTCCTATACGTGGATACTGCATCGCGGTCGCGTCGTTGAGCGCGACGACGCCGGCACACCGGCGCGCCTCGTGGGCGTCGCAATGAGCACTGCCGCACGCCGCGAGTTGGTCGAATCCCTGCAGACGCTCAATACCGAGCTTGAGTCCCGCGTAACTGAGCGCACCCGTGATCTCGATGTCCGCAATCAGGACTTGCGCCTGTTCTCCGGCGCCGTCGCCCATGATTTGGCCGCACCGCTGCGCGCCATCCGCGGCTACGCCTCACTGCTGCAAATTGACCATGCCGCCGAGTTGTCCAGCGATGGACGCGTTCTGCTGGCGCAGGTCGAGGCCGGCGCCCGCCGCATGCACCTGCTGCTTGAGGCTCTCTTGGGCTTTTTTCTGGTTTCCGAGAAGGCTGTGCGCTTCGAAACCGTCGATGCCAATGCGGCCGTGCAGGCGGTGCTGGAGATGCATGCCGGTAGTATCGCCGCCAGACCGAACTTGCGCATTGAGGTTGCGAAAATGCCGCCCATGCAAGGTGATCCGGCTCTGCTTCAAAATATTTTCGCGATCCTGATCGCCAACAGTCTCAAATTCACGCGTGATCATGCGTCTGCACTGATCGAGGTCGGCTCTCTTGAATTTGACCGCAGGCCTGCCTACTTCGTGCAAGACAACGGCGTCGGATTCGATCCCCAATTTTCGGACCAACTGTTCAAGCCGCTGGCACGGTTGCAGCATCATGGAGACTTCGAGGGTACCGGCCTGGGACTTGCCACTGCTGCGCGGATCCTGGAGCGCAGCGGCGGCCGCATCTGGGCCGAGGGCGCGGTAGACGTCGGCGCAGCCTTCGTGTTCCAGTTTGGTAGCGATGCCGTGCCGCAGACCTAGAAAGAATCAGGGCGACACATTGGTCATCGTGATCGTCATCGCGTTCAACACCGCAAACCCGAAAACCACCGCAACCAGCACGGCAACGCTTGGCGCGATACCGGGTCGGGCACGGGTGATGAACACGGCGGCTAGGCTCCTTGCAGGTTGTCGCCAACCAGTTCAACCAGGCTTTCAATCCGTGTCGGCCACGCTGCCTGTTGTGCGCCCGCCATGAAATTGAGGCGGCAACTGCCGCACGACATGACCACCGCTTCGGCGCCGGTGGCGCCGATCTGTTCGACCTTGATCTCGAATGCCTTCTGGCGTAGCGGCGCCGCACGATTGAGCAGGAACGCGCCGGCACCACCACCGCAGCACCAGTTCATTTCACCCGTCGATTCGGTCTCGCGGCGTTCCACGCCGAGGGCATCCAGCACCGCGCGCGGCTCGTCGATCACGCCGCCGTGGCGCCCGAGCTTGCAGGCGTCGTGGTAGGTGCGTGCGCCGGTGTCCGCCACTTTCTTGAGCTTGAGCCTGCCGGTCTTGACTTCGCGCCCGAGAAACTCCGACATCGCCAGTACCTCGAAGGGCAACGCCTTGCCAAGCATCGCGGCACCGTCCCAGCGCAATGCGGGGTAAGCATGGCCACATTCGGGAATGATCACTGCCTTCGCACCAATCGCGATGGCTTCGTCGATGATCTTGCGGCTGGCCACCTTCTGCAATTCCCGGTGGCCCGACAAGAGGCCAAAGTTGGCCGATTCAAACCCCTGGCTGCGAAATGTCCAGCTCACGCCCACGTGATTCATGATCTTGACCGTGGCTTCGAGCGAATCGCGAAACAGCAGGATGTCGATCACCGTGGTGAGCACCATCACGTCGGCCTTGGGCTCATCGAGCGGCACATGCATGCCGGCCTTGCGCAAGCCTTCGATCGCCTGCACCAGCTGTTCTGTGCCGACGCCGAAAATGGTGCCGCGGCCCAGCTGTTCCTGCTCGACCGCCAGCAGTTCGTTGGGGATCATGCCGGCCGCGGCGATGGCCTCGCGCATCACGTTGACCCCGCGCGCAATGTTGATGCCCATCGGGCACACCATGCTGCAGCGGCCGCATTCGGTGCAGGCGTCGTACACCAGCTCCTGCCATTCGGTGAGGTCGGCGACGCTGATGTCCGGGGTGAACATGCGGTACAGCGGTTTGAGCGGCGCCTGCTCGCGCCGGTAGACGCGGCGCAGCAGGTCGAGCTTGCGCGTCGGCACATAGCGCGGGTTTTGGGTTTGCACGCTGTAGTGGCAGGCCTCGGCGCAATAACCGCACTTGACGCAGGATTCGAGATCGACCGCCATCTGCCGGTCGATCTTGGAGAGCATCACTTCCTTGGCGCGCTTGACGCGTTCGGCGTCTTCCATCACCACCGGTTGCGCCATCTCGCCGAGATGGGTGATGGCTTCGCCGAACTCACGGAACACCTGATAGTCGATCATGCCTTGACTCCCCGGCGCGCCAGCATCGCGCCCAATTGCATGCGCCCCGGAATCACCAGCAGTGCGTGCATCAGCTTGCTGAACGGGAACCACACCAGCAGCAATTCCACGCTGAGCAGGTGAATCGCCAGCGGCACCGGGTATACCGGGTCGTGCGCCAGCGTGGCCGCCGAGGAAGGCACCGTGATCAGCGCCATGCCGGTGATCACCGGCAGAAACGTGATCACCCAGACCGCGTAATCGTCGAAGCTGGAGATCAGCTTCAGGGTCGGGTCAGTCAGGCGAAACAGCAGGGCCAGCAGCAAGGAGGGGATCGTCAGGCCTGCAGCGATGTAGATCACGGTGTCCGGCAGGGCCGGCCAGGCAAGGCCAGTGAGGCGGCCGATAAAGGCGATGTGCGGCGCGTAGCCAAACGCGATCAGCGCCAGGCCGATGTGGAATACATAGGGGTTTACCGTCACCAGGGTCGACGAAGGGTGCAAGCCCTTGCGCGGAATCGAGCGGATCAGCAGCGTGCGCAAGGCCGCACCCATGACGTGCTCGTTCTTGGGTTTGGACAGGTCGCGCCCCGGAGAGCGGCGCCACAATGCGAACAGCCGCCATGCGGTGCCGACGACGAAGATGAACAGCGCGATCTGCAGCAACGGGCCGCGCGCAAGATGCAATAGATCCATGGGGTCTCCGTAAAGAGGCGGCAGGCGTCATCCGCGCCTGACCGAGAGTGAATCACGCCCTCGGCAATGGCGATTGATCTGCGTCAATCGATTCTCTGTCAGGTGACAGCAGGTTTCCCTCCGGGCTTGGTACCATGGAAGGCAAAACCGTGTTCCGAAGTTGCCTGCGAAGCTGGCTCATGCTCCAGAAAGCCTCTCCCACCAACGGTTATGGAGGAATCGCCATCCGGGGAAATGGGCATTCAAAGCATCGTCACGAAGGAGATTCAATGGCTCGATCGAGAGGCAGCACGCAGTCCGGCAACTTGCCGCGAAAAACCCATGCCCAGGCGCTCGAACGCTGGAACGGCCGCTACAACGCTCCCGGGTTCCTGTTTGGCGAAGCGCCCAATGCCTATCTGGCCTCAAAGTCATGGATGCTCCCTGCAGCCGGGCGCGCGCTGGCAGTGGCCGATGGTGAAGGACGCAACGGCGTGTGGCTGGCCGCACAGGGCCTTGCAGTCGATGCGGTCGACTTCTCGCCGGTCGCGATTGCCAAGGCACAAGCCTTCGCCACAGCACGCGGGGTGAACATCCAGTTTGCGCAGGCCAACGTGGTCGAGCTTGCCTGGCCGACTGCGATGTACGACGTGATCGCGGCAATCTTCATCCAGTTCGCCACGCCGGCGGAGCGCTCCCGGTTATTTCAATGGTTCAAGCGCGCGCTCAAACCCGGCGGTTTACTCATTTCGCAGGGCTACCGCGTCGAGCAATTAGGCTACGGCACGGGCGGCCCGCCGGAGCGCGACCACCTCTACACGCTTGCGTTGGTGCGTGACGCGTTTGCCGATTGCGAGATTCTTGACCTCGCTTCCTACGACGCCGAGATCAACGAAGGCACGGGGCACAAGGGCATGTCGGCCTTGCTCGGTGCCGTGGTGCGCGTGCCGGGAGCGCGCGCTTGACTCGTTGCACAACTGCCCCGGAAACAACACGATGAACAAGTTGAGCACACGCGTCGCCATCGTCGGCGGCGGCATCGGCGGCCTTGTGATGGCGCTGCAATGCCACAAGCACGACGTCGAGTGCATGGTGTTCGAAGCAGCCGACAAACTGGAGCCGCTTGGCGTCGGCATCAATCTGTTGCCGCACAGCGTGAAGATTCTTGCTGGCCTGGGCCTGCTTGACGATCTGGCCGCCACGGCAATTGAAACGTCCGAGCTGGCCTACTTCAACAAACATGGCCAGGCGATTTGGCGCGAGCCGCGCGGGATTGCGGCGGGTTATGACTTTCCGCAGTTCTCGATTCATCGCGGCGAGTTGCATATGCTGCTCTATCGTCACGCGGTGGCGCGCCTCGGTGCCGGGCGCGTATTGAGCGGTCACGCGATCAAGCGCTTCGACACTGGCGCGGCGGACGGTGTGCGTGCTGCCGCCGTGTTTGAGCACCGGCGCAGCGGCAACGAAGTGGCGACGGTCGAGGCAGACCTCGTCATCGCCGCCGACGGCATTCACTCGACCGTGCGAGCCGCGTTTCATCCTGACGAAGGGCCGCCCAAATACTCCGGCCGCGTGCTCTGGCGCGGCACCTGCATCGCCCCACCTTTTCTCACCGGGCGCAGCATGATGCAGGCCGGCCACGCAACGCAAAAAGCGGTGATCTATCCGATCTCCAGAAAACAGTTTGAGCAGAGCGGACAAAACCTGACCAACTGGATCATGGAGCTGGCCGTGCCGACAGCGTCGGGCGCAGCGCCACCAAAACAGGATTGGTCGCGGCAGGTCGACAAAAGCGTATTCGCCGCCCCCTTCGCCAACTGGCAGTGGGGCTGGCTCGATGTCCCCGCGCTGATCGCCGGTGGCGGCCCGGCGTGGGAATACCCGATGTGCGACCGCGACCCGTTGCCGCGCTGGTCGCATGGGCGCGTCACGCTGCTGGGCGACGCCGCGCATCCGATGTATCCGATTGGTTCAAACGGCGCGTCGCAGGCGATTCTCGATACCGACAGCCTTGGTGCTGCGCTGGCCGCGGAGCCGTCCATCGCGCATGCGCTTGAGCGCTACGAAGCCGAGCGCCGCGAAGCCACCGGCAAGATCATTCTCGCCAATCGCGGCAATGGCCCCGATCAAGTGATGCAACTGGCCGAAGAGCGCGCACCCGATGGGTTCACGCATGTCAACGATGTGATTCCGCAGGCAGAGCTCGAAGCCATTTCGGCGCGCTACAAACAGACTGCCGGATTTGCCATGGCGCAGGTGAATCGCCAAATGCCCTGATGCGCTTTCGCGCCGGCGACGTAGCAGTTTCGCAACAAACTGCGTACGCTGCCTCCCTTGGTCTTGCGCCAGCGTCTAGAATTTGTTAGCCTGTGATCTCTCGTAAAAACAATAAGTTATAGCTGTTATCTATTTTGATGGCTTAGCTTAACGCGAAAGGTGTGATTCATCATGTCCCTGCGTCATCCCGCATTGCTTTTCGTCGCTGCATGCGCTGCCATGCCGCTTCATGCCGCCGCCCAGTCGAACTACTTCGGCCTGCGCCTCGGGGCCGCAAACCTGCGCGAATCGGGCATGGAGGCCACCAACCCGCGCGTCACCTCGATCACCGGCGTTACCCCGTCTTCGACCGGCACCGCGTTCTCCCTTGCGCTCGGCCATGCCTATGCCAACCGCTGGCGCGCCGAAGTCGAATTCACCGACCGCCGCACCGCCAAATACACCGTCACCTCGCTCGGCAACAGTGGCGGCGCGTTCTCGGGCAACAATGAACTGCGCGTGCGCTCCTGGTCGCTGATGGCCAACGCCTACTACGACATCCCGCTCACGAATACGGTGGGCGCCTATGTGGGCGGCGGCGTCGGTTACGCGAACAACACAGCGTCGGGCAGCCAGACCTTTCAGAACCCGCCCAACACCGGTGCCGCGCAATTTGGCACCACCTTCCCGAACGGACGCACCGGCAATGTCTCCTGGTCGCTTGGCGCCGGCGTGAGTTTCGCGTTGAGTCAGACCGTGTCACTCGAAGGCGGCTACCGCTTCACTGATCTTGGCCGCTACAACACCGCCATCGACACCGTCAACGGCGACGAAAAATTCCGTGCGCGGCTAAGCACGCACGATCTGCAAGCCGGGCTGCGCTTCAAGTTCTGACGCCGGGCGGCGCCGGCCGCTAGGCCGGCTTGAGCGCGATCACTGACAGCGTCGCTCGCGCAATCGACACCAGGTGTTCTGCGTCATCGGTCACGCGCACTTCCCACACCTGGGTCGAACGGCCAAGGTGCGTCGCCGTCACCCGGCCCGTCACCCAGCCCGCGCGCGCACTGCGCACATGATTGGCGTTGATCTCGACGCCGACCGCAATCATGGTGTTGCGGTCAATCGTCTGCCAGGCCGCGCAACTGGCGAGCGTTTCGGCCAGCAACATGGTCGCGCCGCCGTGCAACAGGCCTGCTGGCTGTCTGGTGCGCGCATCGACCGGCATGCGCGCGGTCAGCGAATCGTCTCCCACCTCGATGAACTCAATGCCCATTTGCGAGACCGCCGTCTTGTCGTGGCTGCGGTTGATTTGTTCGAGGCTGGGGGGCTGGTGCCAGATGGACATGATGGTTGTACGCTGCGTGGATGAGTCAGAATTATAGGGCAGCGGACCAACGACATCACGCCAAGACCCGCTCCCACCAAGGCTTTTCACGTTACAACCAGTTCTGCTAGCGCATCCGAGGGATCGGCGGCTGCGCTCAATGTGCGATACTCGCCGCCCGCATGCACGCCCCATCTATCCGAATTTGAAAGGTTCCCATGAGCACCGCACTCCCCACCCGCCCCCTCGGCAAAACCGGCATGCATGTCACCAGCATCGGCTTGGGGCTGATGTCACTGTCGGGCATTTACGGTGAATCCTCCGACGACAATGGCGTCGCGGTGATGCATCACGCCGTCAACCAAGGCGTGCGCTTTTTCGATTCGGCCGACATGTATGGCTGGGGTCATAACGAAACCCTGCTGGGGCGTGCGCTGCGCGAACTCAAAGGTACGGCGCGCAGCGAATTGACGCTCGCCACCAAGTTTGGCCAGACCAAACTGGAAAGTGGCGGCAACGGCGTCGATGGCCGGCCCGAGTATGTGCAGGCCGCGTGCGAAGCCAGCCTCAAGCGCCTCGGCATCGACGTGATCGACCTTTATTACGTGCACCGCATCGACCCCAAGGTGGCGATTGAAGACACGGTCGGTGCGATGGCGCGGCTGATCGAACAGGGCAAGGTGCGTGCGCTCGGCCTGTGTGAAGCCAACCCAGCCACCATCCGCCGCGCCCACAAAGTGCATCCGCTCTCTGCGCTGCAAACCGAGTACTCGCTGCTGTATCGCGAAGAAGCCGAAGAGACCCTCAAGACCACGCGCGAACTCGGCATCACCTTCGTCGCCTACTCACCGCTCGGGCGCAGCCTGCTCACCGGCGCGGTGCAAGACATGGCCGAAGTCGCCAACGACCGGCGCAAGGATCACCCGCGTTTTCATGCCGGCAACTTCGAGCGCAATCGCGAACTGGTGGCGGGCATCGAGTTGATTGCGAAGAAAAAAGGCTGCACGCCAGGCCAGCTCGCGCTCGCGTGGTTGCTCGCGCAAGGCGACGACATCGTTGCCATTCCCGGCACCAAGCGCACCTCGCGCGTTGACGAAAACCTTGGCGCGTTGAATGTCACGCTGTCAGCGGCCGAAGTTGAATCGCTGTCGCACGCGTTCCCGCGCGGCGCGGCGGCAGGCACGCGTTATCCGGCGGGTGGCATGAAAGGTGTATATATCTGAAACGGGGCGGTAGCGCTCAGGCGGAAACCCGCTCACACCAACGATTTCGGAGCCATTCAATGATTTAGGCCGAATCGATCGTTGACAAATGGCTTGCATTTGTTTTCCAGTCCGCATACCATTTCGGCATCCGGGAACCACGCAGACTCCCGGCTCCCAAGGCGGTGTCCCCCTCGCCCAAGCTCTGCGATCTTTTTAGGGCTGCACTCATGGACACCGCATCTTCAGACTCATCTTCCGCTCACGCCATTACCGCCGCGCAGCTTGCCGCGTGCCTGGGCGCCAGTGACGCCCCCCTGATTCTCGATGTGCGCAAAGCGCCAGCGTTTGACGCGGGCGAGCGCATGATCGCTGGTGCGGTGCGTATCGCGCCCGATGCCTTGGCTGCTGCCCTGCCCACGCTGTCCGCACTGGCACGCGGGCACGAGGTCGTGGCCTACTGCGTGCATGGTCATCAAGTCAGTCAAGGCGCAGCGCAGCAGTTGCGCGAAGCGGGGTTTAACGCGCGCTTCCTCGAGGGCGGCATCGAACATTGGCAACAGGATGGCCTGCCCTTGATGGACAAGAGCGGCGCCATCACCCTGCCGCGCGCACCTGACGCGCCTGGCGCAGCCGGCGCAAAGTGAATACCAACACGTTCTTCACGCAGACCTGATGGCCTCACAAAACGACAACCGGGTTACCGCGTCACCGGCAGTGCCACCAGCAGTGGCATCGCCCGGAGAACCTCTCTCAGTAAGCTTCTCCGAGGCATGGCGCTATTGGCTCAAACTCGGTTTCATCAGCTTTGGCGGCCCGGCCGGGCAGATCGCGATCATGCATGCCGAGCTCGTCGAGAAGCGCCGCTGGATTTCCGAAGCGCGCTTTTTGCACGCGCTCAACTACTGCATGGTGCTGCCCGGCCCCGAGGCACAGCAGCTCGCCACCTATATCGGCTGGCTGATGCACCGTACCTGGGGCGGCATCGTGGCGGGCGCGCTTTTCGTGCTGCCCTCGCTGTTCATCCTGATCGCGCTGTCGTGGATTTACATCGCGTTCGGCAACACCACGTTGGTGGCCGGATTGTTCTACGGCATCAAGCCAGCCGTCACCGCCATCGTGTTGCAGGCCGCGCATCGCATCGGCTCGCGGGCGTTGAAGGGTGCCGTGCCGTGGGGCATTGCCGCCGTGTCATTCATTGCCATCTTCGCGTTCAACGTGCCGTTCCCCGCCATCGTGATTGCGGCCGGCGTCATCGGTGCGCTGCATGGGCGCTTCAACCCTGATGCCTACAAAGGCACCGGCCACGGCGCAAACGGCAAGAAATCTTACGGCGCTGCAGTGATCGACGATCACACGCCAACTCCGGCGCACGCCCTTTTCACCTGGCCGCGCCTGGCGCGCGTCGCGGTGATTGGCGCGGCGCTGTGGCTGATTCCGATGGCGGCGATGACCGCCGCGTGGGGCTGGCAGCACACGCTCACGCAAATGGGCTGGTTCTTCACCAAGGCCGCGCTGCTCACCTTTGGCGGCGCGTATGCGGTGCTGCCCTATGTGTATCAGGGCGCGGTCGGCGATTTTGGCTGGCTCACGCCGGTGCAGATGATCGATGGCCTCGCGCTCGGCGAGACCACGCCCGGCCCTCTCATCATGGTGGTCGCCTTCGTTGGTTTTGTGGGCGGCTATGTCAAAGCCTTGTTCGGGCCAGAGAGTTTGTTTCTCGCGGGCGCAGTGGCGGCGTGCATCGTCACCTGGTTCACCTTCCTGCCCTCATTCGTTTTCATTCTCGCTGGCGGGCCGCTGGTTGAGACGACGCATGGCAATCTCAAATTCACGGCGCCGCTCACAGCCATCACCGCCGCAGTGGTCGGCGTGATCGTCAACCTCGCGTTGTTCTTCGGCTATCACGTGCTGTGGCCGCAAGGCTTTGCCGGCAACGCCTTGGGCACCGTCGACTGGATATCGGCGGTGATTGCCATCGGCGCGGCAGTCGCGCTGTTCCGCTTCAAGCGCAACGTGATTCACGTGATCGCCGCGTGCGCAGTGGTAGGCTTGCTGGTGCAGGTGATGCGGATGTAACTTTTTAGAGTGTGTTGTCGCAGGACGGGGGAGGACAGGATCCCCCGGGAATGTGCCTCGGTACGGCTTCCAAGACGGTGTTCGTCCAACCCTGAAAGCGCAGACCGTGCGTCCATGTTGCATGGCGCATGGTCTGGCCGGGTCTATCGCAGGCACCCGGCGGGTCAGGACACCGTCGTCTCAAGCGCTGCTTCGATCTCTTGGACAAACCCAAGAGGGAAGGAGTATGCACGTGAGTACCAATCTGTCTTCTGTACTACCCGCAGCACCCATAGCACCGGCAGCAGCACCAGCAGCGGCGCCCGCCGCAGCAGGAACCCCCGCAGCACCGATGGCGGCACGCACCCGGATGCTGCTCGAAGCGCCGATCTTGCCGACGTTGTTGCGGCTGTCTTTCCCCAACGTGCTCAACCTGCTCGCCATCGCAGGGATGATCACGTTTGACGGTCTGTTTCTCGGCCGCCTCGGAGCCGATGCACTGGCCGGCGTGTCGCTGGTGTTTCCGTTTGTGATGTTCGTGCAGCATGTCGCGGCCAGTGGTGTCGGCGGGGCCGTCGCGTCGTCGATTGCACGCGCGCTCGGTGCGGGCAATCATCAGCGCGCCAACGCGCTCGCGGCGCATGCCTTCATGCTGGCGATTGGCGCGACGGTATTGTGCTCGGGCTTGATGCTTACCGCCGGGCCGCTCATCTACAAGACCATGGGCGGGCGTGGCGCGGCGCTCGATGCGGCGCTGGCTTACTCCAATGTGGTGTTCAGTGGCGCGCTCTCGGTGTGGATGCTCAACATCCTTGCCAACGTGGTGCGCGGCACCGGCAACATGACGCTGCCCGCGCAGGTGCTGGTGTGCAGCGTGCTGGGCCACGCACTGTTGTCACCCTTGCTGATCTTTGGCTGGGGGCCGGTGCCCGCGCTGGGGCCGGCTGGCGCTGGCTGGGGGCTGGTGGTTACCTTCGCGGTGGGCAGCCTGGTGTTGTTCGTCTATCTGCAATCGGCGCGCGCACTGGTGAAACTGCCGCCGCGCTGGAACCCGCTCACCTGGCACAGAGCCGGGCTGGTACGTTACGAATGGGCCTTGTTCAAGGACATCCTGAGCGTCGGCATCCCCGGCATGGCCAATGTCGCGATCAACAATCTGTCGGTCATCTTGCTCACCGGCATCGCCGCGCATCTGGGGCAGGAAGCCGCGCTCGGCTACGCCATCGGTGCGCGCCTGGAGTACATCATCATCCCGCTTGGCTTCGGCTTTGGCACGGCACTGGTGGCGATGATCGGCACCAACTGGGGCGCCAAACAATTCGCGCGGGCACGCCGCATCGCCTGGACCGGCACGCTGACCGTGGCGGCGTTCTGCGGCACAGTGGGTTTGTTCTTTGCGCTGTTGCCGGCGCTCTGGATGGACTTGTTCAACGCGCAAGGCGAGATTGCGCGCATCGGCACGCTCTATCTGTGGATCGCTGCACCAGCCTATGCGGCATCGGGCGCCGGCATGGCCCTGTATTACTTCATGCAGGGCGTCGGCAACCTGGGCCCTGCGGTGTATGCCAACGCCGCACGTCTTCTGGTGAGCACTGGCGGGGCATTGGTGGCGATCCACTTGCTTGACGCTGGCGCGGTTGGCATGTTCATCGCCATCGCCGCAGGCTTTGTGGTCTACGGCATGCTTGGGGTGTGGCTGATGCTGCGCACGCCCGACCCAGTCACCGCAACGTCGAAGGCGGGGTGAGCCATGCAGACTTTCATCACGCTGCCCGCCAGAAAAGGCAACAAGCGCGCTGCGGCGGCATCACTGCTGGCGTGGATGGCCGTCATGCTGATCGTTGCAGTGGCATTCGGCATGATCACTATGCGCAGTGCCGCAGCCACTGGCGCCGCGCCTGATACCACGCAGCTATTCTTCGCCCCACTACAACTTTGTCGTCCGCAACCTTCAATGGAGAATCCAACATGAACGCTCCTCTTGTTCCCTGCCGCGTGGCGCTGGTCTACGCTGGAGACCGCAGCGCGCGTCAATCTGCAACACCGGAGAACAGCCGCTTCCCCAAACTGTTTGAGGCGCTGTCCACACTGGGCATGGCCGCCGAACCCGCCGTCTACCATGACGACTTTCGCGATGAAGTGCGCGCGCAACTCATGCAAATGGATGGTGTGCTGGTGTGGGTAAACCCGATCGAAGACGGGCGCGACCGCACGCAGCTCGATGCCCTGCTGCGCGAAGTGGCCGCTGCCGGCATCTATGTAAGCACGCACCCGGATGTAATTCTCCAGCTCGGCACCAAGGAAGTGTTGGTACAGACGCGCCACATGGGCTGGGCGTCAACGACACGCAGCAGCACATGAGCATGGATGATTTGCGGCACGTCCTCGCTGAGCAACTAGCTGCAGGACAAGCGCGCGTGCTCAAGCAATACCGCGGCAATGGCGGCAATGGCGTGTGGAAGGTGGAGCCGGCCGGTGAACCAGCCTTGCAAGCCACCAACACAAGCATCACCAAGGTGCAGGTACGCCACGCGCAGCGCGGCAGCATCGACGAGGTCTTGCCGCTCGATCAGTTTCTCGCGCGTTGCGAACCTTATTTCGAGGGCGGTGGCCGCATGATCAATCAGGCTTATCAAACGCGCTTGCCCGAAGGCATGGTGCGCTGCTACCTGGTGCATGACAAGGTGGCGGGTTTTGGCCTGCAAGCGGTGAACGCGCTGTGTCCGGCGTTGGCCGATGCATCACCGGGTTCGATATCAGGAGTGGCGCAAAGTGTGGTGCCAGCGACCACCCCGCGCCTCTATCACCCGTCCACGCTGCCCGGCTATCAAGGGTTAAAGCGCCTGTTGGAAACCGAGTGGGTGCCGCAATTGCAACGCGAATTCAAGATCGACACCACCAGCCTGCCGATGATCTGGGATTGCGATTTTTTGCTCGGGCCGAAAACGGTAGATGGTGACGACACTTACGTGCTGTGTGAAGTCAACGTCAGTTGCGTCTCACCCTTCCCAGACCCGGCCATTGACGTCATTGCGCGGGCAACGCTCGAACGCGTGCATCAAACTGCAAACCGGCGCAAGGCCTAATAGCTGCACTCCGGGCGCAGGTAACACTTGAACTCCACCACATTGCCAGACGGATCGGCCAGCATCATGGTCTGGTGTTCGTGGGGCGTATCGGGAAAACGCCGCGCCGGGGGCACCATCATTTTGACGCCCAATTTTTCAATATGGTCTTTCAACCGGTCAAACTCGGCCATGCGCAGGAAAGTGAGGCCATAGTGTTGCGGATAGGCGCGCGGATCTTTCTTCACGATGCGCTTTTCGAGATGGCACACCAACTGGAGCACACCACCGAAACTGAAGGTAACGCGGTCATCGAGCACGCGCGCCGGCTCAGCCCCGAGGACTTCCGAATACCAGCGCGCGGTCTCGTCCAGATTGTTGCAACCCACGGCGATATGGGCGATGTACGTTCCCACCGACACGTGCGTGTTGTCGAGCAGGCCGGCGGCGGGCGTGTACTGTGTCATGGGAACCATCCAACAAGGGTGAACAATGTGGTGTGCGGCGCAGCGGGCAATGAGGCGGGCAGTACTGCGGCGGGCACGGTGTGCAGCAGACGATTTGCCGCACGCTGATCAGCTATCGTGCCGCAGTAATTCTAGAGTCGATTCATGCAGAAATTTTGTCAAATGTTGTTACGCGCGACACGGGGACGCCAGTATGCAAACACTTTTTGTTGTCATCGCCATTTTTTGGGGAGCCAATGCCATGAGTGCTGAAACCGAAACCTTTGACCAAACCAAACCGGGCGCGTTGCCCGCTGGCTGGATTGCCGGCGTCACCGGCTTCGGCGCGCCGAAGTGGGCGGTGGTGGCCGACCCCACGACACCCACCCCGCCCCACGCGCTCAAGCAGTCCGGCGCGGGCACCTACCCGTGGGCAGTGAAGAAAGATGTCGCCCTCGCCGACGGTTTTGTCGAGACGCGCTTCAAAGCCGTGTCCGGCAAGGAGGATCAGGCCGGCGGCATCGTCTGGCGCTGGCAGAGCGGCCGCACCTATTACGTCGCGCGTGCGAACGCCAACGAAGACAATGTCTCGCTCTACTACACCACCCTGGGCGTTCGCAGCACCATCAAGTATGTGGATGCGCCGGTGCCGCGCAACGTGTGGCACACCCTGCGCGCCGAGTTCAGTGGGACAAAAATCCGCGTACTGCTCAACGGCAAGGTTACCATCGAGGCAGAAGATGGGCACATCAAGGAAGCAGGCGCAATCGGCGTGTGGACCAAAGCCGACAGCGTGACCTTGTTCGACCATGTATCGTGGGGCGCAAAATGAGCGTGCTGCGCGCCGCACGGCAGCAAACACCACATACCATCACCCGCTGCGCCGCTCGCACCAACGCTCTTGCGCCATCGTGACGCGAATGCCGCATCCACCAAGGGTTTCTGGATGATGCACCATTGAACTGTCGCCAACCCATCCCACACCATCCCGCTCCATGCACCCCGAACCCCCTCCACACCGCAAGCCGCGCCTGCAAGACGCGCTGCTGCTGCTCGGCGCCTCTGCCGCGTGCGCGGCATTGTTTTATCTCGCCATTGGCAAGGTTGCCGAATCGCTGGTGTATGGCGCACTCACCGGCTGCGGCCTTGCGGCGGTAGGCACCGAGTTCGTCAAGTTCATCCGCTCGTATCGCGAAGAGCACGGCACCGGACGCACCGGCAGCGCGGTGGCGGCGCTGGTCACGCAGGCGTTTCGCATCGGCTTTGTCACCACCTTTGCGATGATCGCCAAGGAATTGTTCAAGCTGATCGGCGTGAAGATTTTTGTTTCAGTGGTGATTGCGGCGAGCGCGTGGTTTGCGCTGGCGGGACGCGGCTGGTTTTGACGTGCGACGCGACTCGCGCTGGCCAGGCACCCATCAGTCGCCTGTTAGCCGCCAATCAACCGCCAATCAGTCACCAGTCAGGCGCCAGTCAGGCGCCAGTCAGGCGCCAGTAAACACCGCGTCGCGGCGCTCGCGAAAAGCCGCCACCGCTTCACGGTGGTCGGCCGACAGGTTCGACAGGGTTTCGTAGGCGATGCCGGTGTCGAAGTAGCTGTGCACGAGTTGCCGCAATGGCAGGTTTGCGGTGAGTTTGGTCCAGCGAATCGCCTTGCCCGCGCCGCGCGCGAGGCGCTCTGCGAGGCCGTAACTGGCCTCGTCGAGTGCATCAGGTGAATCCGCCGGCACCACCTCGCTGAGCAAGCCGATGCGCTCGGCCTCCGTTGCAGTGAGGATGTCGCCGGTGAGGAGATATTTTTTGGCCTTGGCGTGGCCGATGAGGGCGGGCCAGATCAACGCGCCGCCATCGCCGGCCACCAGGCCCACCTTGACGTGCGGGTCACCGATCTTCACGTTGCTGTGCGCGATGGAGATGTCGCAGCACAGCGCGAGCGTGGCACCGAGGCCGGTGGCGTGGCCGTTGAGGCGGCAGATCAACGGCTTGGGCAAATCGAGTTGGCTGGTGATGATGGCCTTCGCTTCTGCCGCCACCTGCTCGAATTCTTGCGGGCGGTCGATAGAGGATTGCATCCAATCGAGATCGCCCCCCGCGCAAAAGGCCTTGCCGTTTCCGGTGAGCACCACCACATCAGACTCTAGGTCGGCGGCAGCATCGGCAAACACCTGCGCGAGCTCGGTGTGCAGACGGCCATTGACGGCATTGAGTTGCGCCGGGCGATTGAGCGCGATGACCAGCACGCGTGCGCGCCGCTCGAAGCTGATGCATTGATAGTCCTGCCATTGCATGGTGCGGCTCTCCTCCGGGATCAGGTGCGCGACGATGACGGGCTGGTGCCGCCGGTGCTGCCGATGTTGCCCGTGCTGCCCGTGCTGCCTGTACTGCCTGTACTGGCGGCAACATGCTCTGCCGCGCAGGCTGCATCGGCGGCGGCAAACGCATCGAGGTGGGCATCGCGGTCACCGAGCAACTGCTTGAGCACCATGATGCGCTTGAAATAATGGCTCACGGCCAGCTCATCGGTGATGCCGATGCCGCCGTGCAGTTGCACCGCCTCATGCGCGATCTGCCGTCCGGCGTGGAGGCAGTGGGCGACAGCGCCGTTGACCGCACGGCGGCTGCGCGCATCGGGTTCGCCAGCGGCGCGCGCGGCGCTCACGCATGCGCGTTGCGCGGCGTCGATCACCGCCGCCGCCTCCTGCTCAAGCATGTAGAGCTCGGTCATGCGGTGCTGCAAGACCTGGTTGGTGCCGATGGGCCGGCCAAACTGGCGCCGCGTTTTCAGATAGGCCAGGGTATCGCGGTTGAGCGCACGCATGGCGCCGTAGGCTTCGGTACACAGGGCAAGGCGGGCGTGATCGAGCCATCCGTCCGGTGCCGCTGACCCAAGCTTGGTTACCGGCACCGCTTCAAACACAAACGACGCCGCGCCTCTCCCATCGAGCAGGCACATGGGGCTGCGGCGCACTCCGGCATGGCTGGTATCGAGTGCATAGAAGGCCGCACTGCCTCCGCCATCGCCGCGAGCGCTCACGATCAACTCGTCTGCCACGTCGCCGTGCAACACCATGCGCTTGTGGCCGGTCAAGCAGCCTGCGCGCACGATGGCATCGACACTGCCGTCCATGCCATCACCCAGGCCTTCGACGTGGGCCAGCGCGAAGATGCGGCTGCCGCCGGCCAATGCTTCGAGGCGGCTGCGCGCAGCCGCGCCCTCACATGCAGCGAGCACGCCACCGGCCAGCACCACGCTGGCGAACAGCGGTTCGAGTGCGAGATGCTCGCCGGCGTAGCGCATCAGCGCGGCGATGGCGCGTGCATCACCGCCGAAACCGCCATCATCCACGGGCAGGTGGGCGGCCAGCCAACCCATGTGGGCATAGTCTTGCCACGCTGCGAGACTGAAACCCGGCGCGCGGCCCGGCAGCGCCTTGCGCGCTTCGAAGGCGTATTTGTCGCGCCCATAGCGCTCGACGCTGGCGGCGAGCAGGGTGAGCGCTTCCGCGTCGAGCATGGCGGCCGGTGCGCGCGTTGTTGAGCTGATGCCCGCGTGCATCTACAGCCCCAGTGCCATCTTGGCGATGATGTTGCGCTGGACTTCGTTGGAGCCGCCGTAGATGGTCGCGGCGCGGCCATGCAGGTGATCCTTGAGTATGCCGGGCGCGCCGAATGGGCCCTCGATTGGCGCGCGGCCTGCGCCCTTCAGATCGGCCGCGTCGTAGGCGATGCCGGCCAGGCCGAGCGCATCGGTCATCGCTTCGGCAATGTCCTGCTGCAATTCCGAGCCGCGAATTTTCATGACAGACGCTTCGGCCCCCGGCGGCGTGCCAGCCATCGCTTCGGCCACTGCCTGATAACAGGTGGACTGCAACACGAAGTGGCGCAGCTTCAATTCGGCGATGCGCCGCGCGAACGGCGCATATTCAGACAGGGGTTTGCCGCCGCGCTGCATGCCCGCGGCCAATGCGTCGAGGCGGCGCAACTGGCGCGTCGAGCGCCCGACCTCGGCCACCGAGACGCGCTCATTCGCGAGCAGTACCTTGCCGTAGTGCCAGCCCCCGCCTTCCTCTCCGACCAGGTTTTCCACTGGCACACGCACGTCGTCGAGGAACACTTCATTGACGTGGTGATAGCCATCCATGGTGTCGATGGCGCGCACGCTGATGCCCGGCGAGCGCATGTCGATCAGCAAAAACGAAATGCCTTTTTGCGGCCGGTCTTCGTCGTTGGTGCGCACCAGACAAAACATCCAGTCGGCCCACTGCGCATAGGTGGTCCAGATTTTCTGGCCAGTCACGACGTAGTGATCGCCATCGCGCACGGCGCGCGTGCCGAGGCCGGCCAGGTCTGACCCCGCACCCGGTTCCGAATAACCCTGCGCCCACCAATCTTCGCTGTTGAGAATGCGCGGCAAAAAGCGCGCCTTCTGCGCGGCTGAGCCAAAGGTATAGAGAATTGGCCCGACGAACACCACGCCAAAGGGAATCAGCCAGGGCGCGCCCGCTTCGCTGGTCTCTTCGTTAAAGATGAAGCGTTGCAGCGGCGTCCAGTCGCAGCCGCCGTATTGCTTCGGCCAGTGGCCGGCCACCCAGCCTTGCTGGTGCAGCAGGCGCATGTAGGTAAGGTAGTCCTCCTTCTCCAGGGTGAGGTTGTGCATCACCTTGTGCGTGAGCTGCGCCGGCAGATGCTCTGCGCAAAAGCGCCGCACCTCGGCGCGGAAGGCTTCGGGGTCGACCGAATCAGAGGCTAGTGCGGGCATAAGCGGGAGAATGGCTGTGGGAGCGCGTCCTGGACGAGGATCGATTGAAAGTGGCTCTGGGAGCGGCTCTTGGCGATGATATCGAATGCAATCGACAATCCGGTGCGCACTCAAACAGCAAGCACTCAGTTCGGTTGAATCCCCGCCGCCTTGACCAACTCCGCATTGACCTCGAAATCCTTTTTGAGGAAGGCGGCGAATTCGTCGACGCCCATGATCATGTTGTCCATCACCAGGGTGGTGTACTTCTCGCGCGACTCCGGGCTGCGCAGGGCGCGTGCACTTTCTTCATTGAGGCGATTGATGATGGCGCGCGGCGTTTTGGCGGGAGCGAACATCGCGATCCACACGCCGTAGTCGGTGTTGGGAAAACCCGCCTCGATGGTGGTCGGCACCTCGGGCAGCGCGGCGGAGCGCGCCGTGCTGCTCACCGCAATCGCCACCAGCCGGTCTGATTTCAAAAACGGCATGGCCAGACCAATTGGACTGTAGTAAAAATCGACGCGCCCGGCAATCACTTCAGTGAGCGCATCGTTGGAACCCTTGAAGGGAATGTGGGTGCCGGTAAACCCCGCCGACAACAGCAGACGCTCGGCTCCCAGATGGGTGGCGCCGCCGGCGCCGGCCGAAGCGTAGTTGATCGAACCGGGCTTGGCCTTGGCCGCCTTCACCAGTTCAGCGAGGGTGCGAATACCCTTGGCGGGCGCCATCACCAGCACCATCGGCACGCCCGCGAGCGGGATGACACCGGTGATGTCCTTGATCGGGTCGTAGGTGAGGTTGCGATAGGTGGCCGGTGTGACCGTGTGCGAATTGGAATGCACCATGATCGTGTGGCCATCCGGCTCGGCTTGCGCGAGCATGGCTGAACCAATGGTGCCGCCTGCGCCGGGACGGTTTTCGATAATCAGCGGCTGACCGAGTTGCTTGGACAGGCGCTCGCTCACATTGCGCGCGATGGTGTCGGTGCCCGAGCCAGCCACAAAGGGCACGATGACGCGGATCGGTTTGGACGGCCATGCCGGCGCTTGCGCTTGCGTAACCAAGGGCAGCGCCGCCAGCAACAGTGGCGCGGCAGCGCGCAACAACATGGAGAAGGGATGTTTCATGCAGACCTCCTTGAGGGTTTCGCGAGTGGAAGTACCGAGGGAGCAGAACGCGGAGCAAGACGGGGAGCGGAGCGGCGGGTAGAACGGGGAGCAGAACGGGAACCAGCAGTGGAAACGGGTGCTGCCGCAGCGGTAACAGGCGGCGGCGTCAGCGCTGCCCACTTGAGCCTGGCGGCGATGTCTTTGCCATACGCCTTGTAGATGCCAGTGAGCGTCCACATCATCAGTTCATCGAGACGCTTGAAACCGCCGGCCGTCCGCGTGAGCTGGCCCGTCAGATACATCACGCTGGCGATTTGCAGGGTGATGCCTTCGATGGGCGCCCGCTGCTCCAGTTCACCGGACGTGACCGTCTGGCGCACGGCAGTGCGAATGCCCTCTTCAAGTTGTTGCAGGGTGCTGCGAATCGTCTTGCGCATGCCGGGCGTGAGGGCATCGGCCTCCATCGAGAAGCGCGACAGCAGGCCCCAGGGCCGTCCACCGCTGCCCTCAGGATTGAACTGCAAATAGGACTGGTGGGTCCAGTCACGCATGCGCACGAATTTTTGCAACAGCGAAGTATTCGCGTCAGTCCAGATCGCCCCGGTGTTGCGCAGGGTGTCGCGCGCAACGCGCTCCAGCACCGCCTCGGCCAGCGCCGCCTTGGTGCGGTAGTGGTAGTGCACGTTCGAATGCGTGATCCCCAGCGCTTTGCCGATGCCGAGATAACTCACGCCGTGGTAGCCGTTGCGGATGAATAGATCGGTGGCGACCTGTTCGATGCGTTCGCTGACATCGGCGGGGTTCGCTGACGCAGCGGCGGGCAGCGTTGCCATTGACGCCATCTTCTCCGGGCGCAATGCGCGCGGCTTGGCCGACACCGCGCACATCAGACCGCCCGCTCCCACAACACTTCCTGCATCGGCCGGGTGCGGCCATCGGTAGATGGCTCGGCGCGCAGCAGCAGTTGATGGGGCGCAGGAAAACTCGCGAGCCGCACCAGGTCGCGCCCTTCCCAATTGGGGATCCAGCACACGTCCACATGATGCAGCACGCGATCGCTACCCAGGGTGTAGCGGCCCGCGTAGGCCACCATGCGGTCGAGGCAGCGCGCGCGATCGGCGTCAGGAATCGACGCCCAGTCGCCACGAAAGCGCGGACGGTCCGCGCCACCAATCGTCGCCATCATGTGGCCCGAAGCGGAGTAGCTGATGTAGCCTTTGGCATCCGCGCCGAGGGCGTCGATCCAGGTGCCCTCCGCTTGCTGTTCGCGAAACCACACAAGCCGCCACTGGCCAAGCAAATCCGTTTGGTTGAGCATGACCCTCACCTGCCCTTGAATTGCGGCGCACGCTTTTCGCCAAATGCCTTGACGCCTTCCTGCACATCTTCACTGGTCCACAGCAGGCGGTTGGTCACGGTTTCGAGACGCAGGCCGGTGGCGAGGTCTACATCTTCCGAGCGGATTGCCAGCTCCTTCGCCGCCTGCACTGCCAGCGGCGCATTGGCGGCAATGCGCCGCGCGGTGGCCAAGGCCGTTGCCATCAATTCATCCTGCGCCACCACCTGATTGACGAGGCCCCAGTGCGCGGCGGCCTTGGCATCCATCGCGTCGCCAGTCATCATCCAGTGCATCGCAATTGCATAGGGCAGTTGGCCGAGGATGCGCTGGGTGCCGCCGTTGCCCGGCACCAGGCCGCGCTTGACTTCGGGCACAGCGAAGGTAGCGTTATCGGACGCGATGCGGATGTCGGTAGCGAGCATCAAGGTGCTACCGCCGCCGAGGCAATAACCGTTGACCGCCGCGATGATGGGTTTCCACACTTCAAGACCGCGATTGAGCAACTGCTCGCGTTGCGTGAGCCAGGTGTGTTCGAGCGGCAGCGGTGTGCCGACAAAGCTGCGAATGTCGGCCCCGGCGCAAAACGCGCGGCGTCCGGCGCCGGTGATGATGGCGACGCGGATGTCTGCATCATCGCGCACGCGCACCCAAGCCTTCGAGAGCAGATCGTAGTGCTCCGCGTCGAGCGCGTTGTGCACCTCGGGCCGGTTGATGGTGATGACGGCGATGCCGTCGTCGAGGGAGAAGTCGATTGCCATTTGCGTGTCCCGCTTAGGTTGGTTTGCCGCGCGCCGACAGCATGTCGCGCGCGATCACCATGCGCTGCACTTCCGACGGCCCTTCACCGACGCGGCGGATGCGCAACTCGCGGTACCAGCGCTCCAGCGGCAGTTCATGCGTCATGCCCATGCCGCCGAAGATCTGCATGCAGCGGTCCACCACGCGCCCCGCCGCTTCGGTCGCAAACAGCTTGGCCACCGACGCGTCGATCTTGATGTCGCGCCCAAGATCGCCATTCCACGCCGCCTGATACACCAACAGGCGCGCGGCGCGTAAATCGACTTCGGAGTCGGCCAGCATCCATTGAATCGCCTGCTTGTCGGACAGCAGGCTGCCGAAAGTCTTGCGCTGCTTGGCCCATTCAACCGCAAGATCGAGCGAGGCCTGCGCGACCCCGATGCTGGCAGCCGCATAGGGCACGCGCGCGTGCACCAGCCACTCTTCGGCGATGGCGAAACCCGCGCCTTCGTCGCCGAGACGGTCTTCGACTGGAATCTCATAGTTGTCAAAGCGCACTTCAAACGGCTGGTACGAGCGCATCAGGCCGATACGCTTGATCGACACGCCCGCGCGCTTGGGGTCGATGATGAAGGCGGTGATGCCGGCGCGGTCACCGCCGGCCCGGCCAACGCTCACACCGGTGCGCGCGTAGAGCACGCCCCACTCACCCACATCGATGCCGGAGATCCACATCTTCGAGCCATTGACGACGTAGCGGTCACCCACGCGCTCGGCGCGCGTCGCAATCGCGCGTGCCGGGTCGGAGCCGCCGGCCGGCTCGCTGATCGCCACAAAGGTGTTCCAGCCGTGGATGATGGTGCCGACGCCGTACTTCTCAATTTGTGCCTTGCTGCCGCGGAAGATCACCTTGGGCGGGTCTTGTCCGAGCGCACCGGCAGCGGGGAAGTACAAGCCCATGCGGCACTTGGAGGCTTCTTCAGCGACCACGCATTGGCCGAGCAGGTTAAGGCCTGCGCCGCCGTATTCGGCAGGCGACTGGGCACACCACAGGCCTAGATCGCGCGCCTGCTGGCGCAGCTTCGCTTCGTCGTCCGGCAGCAGGCGCACCGCATCGTGCGGCACGCGGTCTTCGGCGGGCTTGACCTCGCGCTCCATGAAGCGCCGCACCGTCCTGGCCAGCATGCGGTACTCGTCGGGCAGGGTCCAGGCGCCGGTGGTGTCTAGGGTCAAGGGCAGGTCACTCCGGGGAATGGGGCGCGTGGGGAGCGCGGGTGAATAACCGCAAACATACGCGGATTTGACATATATGTCAAATTGGGCTGATCACAGATGTAACCATCGCGCGGGCTGGCCGGTCAGCAATCTGCTGTCCATCAAACTTGACCTCTTGCCACCGTATGTTTATACTGCGTTTAAACAATACATTCATATCAGGAGCAATCCATGTCCGAAGCGGTACTCGATATCAAGCAGTGGGGCAACAATCTGGGGGTGCGATTGCCGGCGGCGGTAGCGCGCGCGGCGCGGCTGCATGCCAATCAGCGGGTGCGGATCACGGTAGAGAGAGACCGCGTGGTCATCACGCCCGTCGCCGCCAAGGAACTCTCACTTGCGCAAATGCTGGCGCTGTATGACCCGGCCCGCCACGGTGGAGAAGTGATGGCCGCACCCTTGATCGGCGCAGAGCGCCTGTGAGCAGCGCCACACCCGCCAAACGTCCGTCCGGCGTGCGCGGCAAATGGGTGCCGGACCGTCAGGATGTCATCTGGATCGACTGCAATCCGCAGGCTGGCCGCGAGATGCGCGACATCCATCCGTTCGTCGTGCTCTCGCCACGCGCATTCAACGAAAAAATGGCCTTGGTGATTGGCCTGCCAATGACGACAGCCGACTACAACGCTGACAATCCTTTTGCTGTCGTGGCGGGTGTCGCTGGAGGGGGCAAGGCCGGCAAGATCAGCTATGTGCTGGTGCATCAGCCGAAATCATTTGACTGGCGCTTGCGCGGTGCCAGGGCGCACCCCATGAAGCGATTGGGTGACGCCCCATTTGCGCAGGTGTTGGCGCGCTTGAACAAGATTCTGCTTTTGGCATAGGCCGAAGAGTGTTGGTGGGAGGGGCTTTCAGACCATCAAATAGCCATAAGCTGCATGTGCCCGGTGTTCAATACCTCGAATGGATGCCTTAGGCATCCACGGCGCGCTTGCGCCGCGCTGGCACTGCCTGGGGCAAATATTCACTTAGCACTGCGCGTAGGCCCGACTCGGTCACCGGCAAGGCGGTTTGCGCCAGCGCCGCCTTGAGCGCATCGTTCATCATGGTTTGATAGCCGGTGCCAGCACTCCCTGCGCGCGCGCGGAAAGCGTCGAGCACTGCGTTGTCGATAAAAATCGAAATGCGCGTCTTGCCAGGCCGTGCGATCAACGCGCCGCGCTTGCCTTTGGAAAAATCATATTCAGCCCGCATAAGCCCTCGCCTCGCGCCGTGTCGCCCCGCGCGCCGAAATCAGCCGCACGAACAAAGCAAAGCATGATTGTATATACGAAGTATGCATATTGTTCAGAACTGCACAATGACCAAGACTGTTGGTGGTAGCGGCCCTAAGGCCATAGCCATGCCACAGGCCGCATGCACCAACGCTCTTGGCGGCATGCCAAAAGGCAAAACAGGCTGCTCCACCCGCCAGCCACCCTCAGTCACACTGCGGGGCACAGCGCCGGGCGCAGCAGTGCGCAGCAAACCATCGAGCGGACTCGCCACCCCGCGCCCGCCTTTGTTGAGAACGTGGGTGTAGATCATCGTGGTGGACGCATCGCTGTGGCCGAGCAACTCCTGCACGGTGCGGATGATGGAATGTATCAACTCGATATAGAGTTCAGGCGTGGCAGTGGATTTCCAAGCTTCGTCTTCACTACTTTTCTTATGGTGCCAGGTCAGTAGTGTCCCAACGTTTTCACGAGAGACGGTTGTAAGTTGATGATTGAACGGATGAAACGGTTGAATTTGTCTGGTCTCGATTTGAACGTCGAGGCGCAGACTTTGGGGCTTTTGCGGGCAACCGCAGAAGGCCCC
>JANPAR010000352.1:0-11720 GCA_031430015.1 Burkholderiales bacterium | reverse complement strand
GCAAAATTCAAAGCCGCCGCCACAGCTACTTTTCTTAAAGAAAAGCGGATCAATATTCGTCTGTCCTCACCAGACTTGATGGCTATTCAAGCGCGCGCACTCGAAGAAGGTATGCCGTATCAGACGTTGATTGCCAGCGTGCTTCATAAGTTTGTATCCGGGCGATTTGTAGAGCCACCATCTAGTCTGACCCTGCGCTCAAGCGGGGCGCGCCAAAAGCGCCGCGCCGCGTAGCTCGACGTTGGGCGCCCCAAAATCTCGATTGACACGGCGTACGTTAATACGTACCATTACGCCATCATTCAGGAGATATTTGTGAGCACACTTACCGCTAGCGAAGCGCGCGCCAATCTGTATCGCCTCATGGATCAGATCGCCGAATCGCATCAGCCTGTCCTGATCGCGGGCAAACACACCAGCTCGGTTCTCTTGTCTGCTGAAGACTGGCAAGCAATTCAGGAAACGCTCTATCTGCTCGCGGTGCCGGGTATGCGCGAATCGATCAAGCAAGGAATGGCAGAACCCTTGAGCAAAAGTGCCAAGAGGCTTGTTTGGTGAGTTGGCAGCTTGTATTCTCGAAGCATGCGCAAAAGGATGCGAAGAAGCTCTCGGCGGCTGGCCTGAAAGACAAAGCATCTGATCTATTGGCCGTGCTCGCTGCCGACCCGTTTCAGAATCCACCTTCGTACGAAAAGCTTGTGGGCGATTTGGCGGGCGCGTATTCAAGGCGCATCAACATTCAGCATCGGCTGGTTTATGAGGTCTTCACCAAAGAACGTGTCGTTCGCGTGCTGCGCATGTGGACGCATTACGATTAACGAGCGTGAGCGGCCGGTCTCGTTCCAGCGGACTCGCCTCAGAGCGGCGGGCCGGATCGTTTCATGCCGTTGCCCACCATGACTCGTCCTCCACACCACACCAGGCCCAGCACCAGCGTGCAGGCGAGGCCCAGGGCGAGCGTGTGGCTGTCATACCAGGCGTCGGCCTTCTGATGTGACAGGCGCACGATGCCGAATGCCGCGAGGCCGAGGCTGAGAAGGGCGATGGCGAGGGTGAGGCGGCGCGACCAGCGCTGCGCCTGTTGCTCGGAAGAGGCGATGAGCCGGTACACCCACAGCCCGTTGGCGGCATCGACGGTGAGCATGCCGAGTGTGAAGATCAGGCCGAGCAGCAGGGCGATGCCCCAGGCGAACTCGCCCGAGGCCGCCAGCGAAAACACTGCTGCCTGGCTCATGGTGTCCATCGAGATCGCGAAGGCCGCGCCGATCAGCGAGATCAGCAGTGGATGCGAGACTTGGGTCATGTTGGCTAACCAGCCGCTGCGCAGGCCGCGCGGCGTGACCGGTGCATCGGCATTGCTGCGCATCAGCGCCAGCAAATTGAGCATGCCGATGAGCAACAAAAACACAATGGAGATCGCATTGCCCGCTGCTTCAACCCACGCCGGAATCTGCCGCGCGCTCGCGGCCAGCGCCAGCAGCGCGGCCACCGTCGTCACCATCGCGCCGTGGCCGAGTGAAAAAAACAGGCCGCACCAGCGCGCGCGATCCGGCGTCTTGCCGGCATTGAAACGCGTCAGGTTGTCTACTACCGCAAGATGATCGGGATCCATGCCGTGGCGCAAGCCAAGCAGGAAGGTGAGGCCGATCAGCGGCAGAAGGTGATGCAGGCTGTCCATGTGTGAGGTGTGCGGCGGTGCCGATGTCGGTGCTGGCGTCAGTGCGGGTGTCAGTGTTTGTGCTTGCGTGCTTCGTCGAGCAGGCCTTCCTTGCGGATGAAGGCAATCACCTCGGCTACACCGTCTCCCTTGCGCAGATTGGTGAAGAGGAAGGGCCGTTCGCCGCGCTGCTTTTTCGCGTCACTCGCCATGATGTCGAGGTTGGCGCCGACATGCGGCGCGAGATCAGTCTTGTTGATGATGAGCAGGTCCGAGCGTGTGATGCCGGGGCCGCCCTTGCGCGGAATCTTCTCGCCGCCGGCCACGTCGATCACGTAGAGCGTGAGGTCGGACAACTCGGGGCTGAAGGTGGCGGCGAGGTTGTCGCCACCGGATTCGAGCAGGATCAAATCGAGGCTCGGGAAGTCGGCCTGCATGCGCGCGATGGCTTCGAGGTTGATCGAGGCGTCTTCGCGAATCGCGGTGTGCGGGCAACCGCCGGTCTCGACGCCCATGATGCGTTCGGGCGGCAGAGCGCCGGCGCGCAGCAAAATCTCCATGTCTTCCTTGGTGTAGATGTCATTGGTGATGACGCCCATGTCGTACTGGTCGCGCATGCCTTTGCAGAGCATTTCGCATAGCGCGGTTTTGCCGGAGCCGACCGGGCCGCCAATGCCTACTCTTAAGGGCTGTGTACTCATGATGAATCCTGTGAGGTGAGGTTTACGAGCGGAAAATCCGGCTGTGCTGGGTTTCGTGGCGCATCGACAGAAATGACAGGCCGGGCGTCCAGTTCGAGATGTCTTCATCGTCCAGCGTGATGGCCGTGGCCGCAGCAGCGAGCAGGGGTGCCTCCAGTGCAAACAGCATGCGCTGCCCGGACACTTGCCCGAGCGGCACCGCCTTCAACGCCGCCAACACCTGATTCTCGGCCCAGGCAAACAGATAGGCGTGCACCGACGCTTCGAGCGGCGTGTCAAGCATCACGCAGGCCAGCGCCATCGCGCTGGGGAAGCAAGTCGATGCCTCGGAAACCGTTGGTGGAAGCGCCTCTACACGCTTATCCGCAGGGTAGAGGTCGCGCAGCAAGCGCGCCAGCGAATAGCCCATCTGCACCGTCTCGGCCCGAAACTCGGCGCTGTCACGCGAGGCTAGGAAGAAAACGTTCCAGCGCTGCACCGAGGCGTGATCCTCTGCGGCCCAGGCGCGCAGCAAGCGGCAAAACACCGGCGCTTCGAGGCGCGCCACTGAGCAGGTGAGGGTGTCGCTGATCCAGGCCAGCGCCGTCGCTTCATTGGTCACGATGCCCACATCAATCGCCGATTCAAGACCTTGCGAGTAGCTGTAGGCCCCGACCGGCAGCGTCGGGCTGGCCAGATGCAGCAAGCGCAGCAGACTGATGGATGAAAGCGGCTGCGTCATTTGTCCTGCGTGCGTGAGGACTTGACCGGCCACTTGGCGGGATCGGGGCGATGGATTTTTGGCTCATGCACCGGCATGCGGCTGCCGGGATGCACGGCATGATCGTGAGCATGCCCATGGCCGTGATCGTGCCCGTCGTCGTGTCCATGCCCGTGACCCTGGCTGGCGGCGTGCGCGTGCCCCGCAGCCGCATAGGCGCCGGCCTCGGGTTCGAACGGCGCCATCACTTCATGCGAATGCGCACCGAGGCCATCGAGCATTTCGGCGAGTACATGATCGCGCCGGATGCGCAGGGCGTAGTGGCCGTCGTCCTTGCGCGGCACAAACTGCAAGGGCGTGTGGCGGTTGCCCAGGTGATAGGCGCAACGCGCGAATTCGTCAGCGTCGTGGCATTCGACTTCGAGCACGGGTTCTGGCGCGGCGAGCACACGCACGCTTCGCTTGGCGCCCTGTTCGTCCGGCCCTTGCAGGCAGTCACCACCGCGCAGCACGGTGCCGCGCTCGAGAAAGAGGGCGGCTTCCTGACCCGCGAGTGCGCCACCGGTGAGGGTGGCGCGCAGGCGGCTTTTTTCGCGCAACTCATAAGGCAAGGCGAGTTCGCCATCCACCTGTGCCTGGGGCGGCACGCGCGTGTTGAGAGTCAGCATGCTCAAAACAAAAAGTAACGCTGCGCCATCGGCAGCACCGTGGCCGGCTCGCACACCAGCAACTCGCCATTGGCGCGCACTTCGTAGGTCTCGGGGTCGATTTCCATCTTCGGGCAAAAATCGTTATGGATCATGTGCTGCTTGCGCACGCCGCGAATGTTTTTGACCGCGACCAGAGGTTTGGTGAGCCCGAGCGATTCGCCCACGCCCGCGTCCAACCCGGCCTGCGAGACAAAAATCATCGAACTCTTGAGCGCTTTGCCGAAGGAGCCAAACATCGGCCGCGAATACACCGGCTGTGGCGTCGGGATCGAGGCATTGGCGTCGCCCATCTGCGCGGCGGCAATCATGCCGCTCTTGAGGATCATTGAGGGTTTGACACCGAAGAACATCGGCTTCCACAACACCAGGTCGGCGACCTTGCCTTTTTCAATCGAACCGACGACGTGGCCGACGCCATGGGTGATGGCCGGGTTGATGGTGTACTTGGCGACGTAACGCTTGACGCGGAAGTTGTCGGCCCCGTCACCACTCCCGGCGCTGCTGCGCGCGCCACTGCCGTTCAAGGTGCCGCGCTGCACCTTCATCTTGTGCGCCGTCTGCCAGGTGCGCGTGATGACTTCACCGACGCGGCCCATCGCCTGGCTGTCCGAGCTCATCATCGAAATCGCGCCGAGGTCATGCATGATGTCGTCGGCAGCAATGGTCTCGCGGCGGATGCGGCTCTCGGCAAACGCGATGTCTTCGGCAATCGACGAGTCGAGGTGATGGCACACCATCAGCATGTCGAGATGCTCGTCAGCCGTGTTGACCGTGTAAGGCATGGTCGGGTTGGTGGAGGAAGGCAGCACGTTGGGCTCGCCGCAAATCTTCATGATGTCGGGTGCGTGCCCGCCGCCCGCGCCTTCGGTGTGGAAGGTAGCGATACCGCGGCCCTTGAACGCGGCGACAGTGTTCTCCAGAAAGCCCGCTTCGTTGAGTGTGTCGGTGTGGATTGCCACCTGCACGTCGAACTCTTCGGCGACGCCGAGGCAGCAATCAATCGCGGCGGGTGTGGTGCCCCAGTCCTCGTGGAGCTTCAGGCCGATGGCACCGGCGCGCACCTGCTCGCGGATCGGTTCGGGTTGCGAAACATTGCCCTTGCCGAGGAAACCGAGATTCATCGGGAAGGCCTCGGCTGCCGACAGCATCGAGTGAATATGCCAAGGCCCAGGTGAGCACGTCGTGGCCGACGTGCCCGCCGCCGGCCCGGTGCCGCCGCCGAGCATGGTGGTGACGCCGCTCATCAAGGCTTCTTCGATCTGCTGCGGGCAGATGAAGTGAATGTGGCTGTCGATGCCGCCGGCGGTGACGATCATGCCTTCGCCGGCGATCACTTCGGTCGCCGCGCCAATCACGATGGTGACGCCGGGTTGAATGTCCGGGTTGCCCGCCTTGCCGATACCGAAGATGCGGCCATCCTTCAAGCCGATGTCGGCCTTGACGATGCCCCAGTGGTCGATGATGACGGCGTTGGTGATGACGGTATCCACCACGTCTTTATGGTTGCGCTGGCTCTGGCCCATGCCGTCGCGGATCACCTTGCCGCCGCCGAATTTCACTTCTTCGCCATAGGTGGTGAAGTCTTTTTCAATCTCGATCCACAGTTCGGTGTCGGCGAGACGCACGCGGTCGCCGGTGGTGGGGCCGAACATTTCGGCATAAGCCTGGCGGGAGATTTTCATTTCTTCAATGCTCCCATCACCGCCGCGTTGAAGCCGTACACCTTGCGTGCTCCCGCGAGCGCGACCAGCTCCACCGTGCGCGATTGCCCCGGCTCGAAGCGCACCGCCGTGCCGGCGGCAATATTGAGGCGCATGCCGTAGGCGGTCTCGCGCTCGAACTGCAGCGCGCCATTGGTCTCGTAAAAATGAAAGTGCGAGCCGACCTGGATCGGGCGGTCGCCGCTGTTGGCGACGTTTACCGTCGCGGTGGCGCGGCCGGCATTGATCTCGATCTCACCCGCCTGTATCTGGAATTCTCCGGGAATCATCGTCGCACCTCGTTAAGGAATCGGGTGGTGCACAGTGACGAGCTTGGTGCCGTCGGGGAAGGTGGCTTCGACCTGAATGTCGGGAATCATCTCCGGCACGCCTTCCATGACGTCGGCCCGCGACAAAATTTTCGTGCCTTCGCTCATCAGCGCGGCGACGCTCTTGCCATCGCGCGCACCTTCCATGATGGCGGCGCTGATGAAGGCGACGCTCTCGGGATAGTTGAGTTTGAGGCCGCGTGCCTTGCGGCGTTCTGCCACCAGGGCAGCGGTGAAGATGAGCAGCTTGTCGCGTTCGCGCGGGGTCAATTCCATGATCGGGCCTGAAGGATTAAAGCGCGCAAAGCTTAACTGATTGAATTGGTCAAGGCAAAAGCTTGTAACGCACGTTCGTTGTTGTGCATGCGCGATTTAGGTGCGCTCCAAAATCAACCCGCCTCTCCGTGGTGCAAAACTGGCTAACCGCGCCCAAAAGAAGTGCGCTCACTTGAGGGGATGTGCACTGAAACCCTTGGTGGGAGCCATTGTCATGAAGATGACGCCAAAGGTGGCACGCTGCATGCTCAATAGCCAGTGACTTGATCGCAGCGGCATACGCTGCCAGTCCAATCCGGTTTGTCTTTGTCGTTCACCCATTCCTTGGAGGAGTTTTCTCATGCAACGCAGAGTATTTGTAAAACGATTGGCGCTGAGCGCGTCGCTCGCGGCCGCTGGCCTGTTCTCGCTGCCGCTGATGGCGCAAGAAACCATCAAGGTAGGCGTGCTGCATTCGCTCTCCGGCACGATGGCGATTTCCGAGACGGTGTTGAAAGACGTGGCCCTGATGGCGATTGACGAGATCAATGCCAAAGGCGGCGTGCTCGGCAAGAAGCTGGAACCCGTGATCGTTGACCCCGCGTCCAACTGGCCGTTGTTCGCCGAGAAGGCGCGTCAGCTGATCTCCAAGGACAAAGTGGCCGTGACTTTCGGCTGCTGGACCTCGGTATCGCGCAAGTCGGTACTGCCGGTGTTTGAAGAACTCAACAGCCTGCTGTTCTACCCCGTGCAATACGAAGGCGAAGAACTCTCGAAGAACGTTTACTACACCGGTGCTGCGCCGAATCAGCAGGCGATTCCCGCAGTCGAGTACCTGATGAGCAAAGACGGCGGGGCTGCCCGCCGCTGGGTGCTGCTCGGCACCGACTACGTCTACCCGCGCACCACCAACAAGATTCTGCGCGCATTCCTGAAATCGAAGGGCGTGGAAGACAAGGACATCGACGAGAAGTACACGCCCTTTGGCCACAGCGATTATCAAACCATCGTGGCCGACATCAAGAAGTTCGCACAGGGCGGCAAGACGGCAGTGGTCTCGACCATCAATGGCGACTCCAACGTGCCGTTCTACAAAGAGCTGGGCAACGCCGGTCTGAAAGCCAAAGACGTTCCGGTCGTCGCGTTCTCGGTCGGTGAAGAAGAGTTGCGCGGTGTCGACACCAAGCCTCTCGTAGGCCACCTCGCTGCATGGAACTACTTCATGTCGGTCAAGAACCCGGCCAACGACGAGTTCAAGAAAAAATGGGCTGCTTACGCCAAGGCCAAGAAATTGCCCGGCGCCGACAAGCCTTTGACCAATGACCCGATGGAAGCGACCTACATTGGCGTCCACATGTGGGCGCAAGCGGCCGCCAAGGCCAAGTCGATCGAGACCGACAAGATCATCCCCGCCATCAACGGCCAGACCTTCAAGGCACCGTCGGGCTTTACCGCCACCATGGACGCCAAGAACCATCACCTGCACAAGCCGGTGCTGATTGGTGAAATCAAGGCCGACGGCCAGTTCAACGTGGTCTGGAAGACCAAGGGCCCGATCAAGGCGCAGCCCTGGAGCCCCTTCATTGCCGGCAACGACAAGAAGAAGGATGAGCCCGAGAAGAAGTAAGACTGTGAGCAGTCAGGCAGTACTGCAAGTAGCTCGGTAAGTAGTTTTCTGTAGCACCCGCGCGGGGCCGCTCGATTGGCGACCTCCTCCCGCAGTTCAGTCAGCGCAGTTCCGTAAGAACTGGCCCCGCGCGTTTGTCGTGATGTTTGATCCTCCAAATTGACTGTTTGACTGATGGAAAGACCATCGTGAGAGTTTTGTTGCGCCTGTTTTTGCAATGTGTCCTGTGTCTGGCAGCAGTGTCTGCCCATGCGGTGTCACCGGAGTTATTGCAAAAGCTGGCCTACGGCGAGCCGGACGACAAGCTTGCCGCGCTCGCGCAGATTGTGAGCGCCGCCGATGAGGCCGCGATTCCGCTGCTGCAGGCCCTGGCCGATGACTCGGTGCAGGCCTCGCCTGACACGAAAGAGAAGAAAATCATTGTCATCGTCAAGGATGGCAAAGGCACGGATATCGTGACCGGCAAGGCGGTCGAGCCGCTGCCCGACGGCCTCGAAGACGTGGTTATCAACAACCGCGTGCGCAAGGAAATCAGCACCGCGATTGCCGCGCTCAAACTGGCTTCACCGGATGCCGCCGGGCGCCTCGCCGCCGCCAAAGAGTTGCAGACCAATGCTGAGGAATCGATGCTGCCGGCCATCGCCACCGCTGTGGCGAAAGAGACCAACGCGGACATCAAGGCGATTCTCGCGCTCACCCAAGCCTCGATTCAGCTGAACTCGGGCGACAAGCCTGCGCGCATGGCGGCGATCTCTGCCCTGGCAGCGAGCAACAGCCCGAGCACCAAGACCTTGCTGATCGGCCTGCTGGCGCGCAAGTCAAAGGCCGACGGTGGCGACTTTGTCGAACCCGACGCCGACATTCGCGCGGCCGCGCAGCGCTCGCTCGACGCGGTGCAATCCAAGCTCTCCACCGGCGAGCGCATGGGGCAAATCTTCACCGGCATCAGCTTGGGTTCCATTCTGCTGCTCGCCGCGCTCGGCCTCGCCATCACCTATGGGCTGATGGGCGTCATCAACATGGCGCATGGCGAGCTCATCATGGTCGGCGCGTATTCGACTTACCTTGTGCAAAATGTGTTCAAGGCCAATTTGCCCGGTGCGTTCAACTGGTATTTGCTCGCTGCCGTGCCGGTGTCGTTCGCCGTGGCTGCGCTGGTCGGCATGCTGCTCGAACGAACGGTAATCCGCTTTCTCTATGGGCGTCCGCTCGAAACCCTGCTCGCGACCTGGGGCATCAGCCTGATGCTGATCCAGGCCTCGCGCTCGATTTTCGGTGCGCAAAACGTACAGGTGGAAAACCCGGTGTGGATGTCGGGCGGCATCGAGCTGCTCTCGGGCGTGGTGCTGCCGTACAACCGCATCGTCATCATCGGCTTTGCATTCTTTGTGCTGCTCATGGTGTGGCTGATGCTGACGCGCACGCGCCTCGGTTTGTTTGTGCGTGCGGTCACGCAAAATCGGGGCATGGCGTCGTGCGTGGGCGTGCCGACCAAGCGCATCGATACCGTCGCCTTTGGTTTGGGTTCAGGCATTGCAGGCTTGGCTGGTTGCGCGCTGTCGCAGATCGGCAATGTCGGGCCGGATCTCGGCCAGAGCTACATCGTCGATTCATTCATGGTGGTGGTGCTGGGCGGAGTAGGGCAGTTGGCCGGCACGGTCTACGCGGCGATGGGCTTAGGCATTGCCAACAAGTTTCTGGAAGGCATGACCGGTGCGGTGCTGGCGAAAATCTGCATCCTGGTGTTCATCATCATCTTCATCCAGAAACGGCCGCAAGGCATCTTTGCGCTCAAAGGGCGCTTTGCAGACAGTTGATGGTTAATCGTTGATGCCCGATCCCGCTCACCAGTCATGACGCCCGCCGTTTCCGCCCCGTCTGCGGCATTCGCCCCATCCACAGCGTTCGCGCCGCCGGTGCGCACGTCCTTGTTCGGTCGTCTCTACGGCCCGCGCGGCTGGATGGTGGTGGTGTTTTTCGCAGTGCTCGCGTTTGTCGTGTTCCCGCTGTGCAATCTGGTGATCCCGAAAGACAGCCTGTTTCACATCCCCGACTACACCGTCGCCCTGATCGGCAAGATCATGTGCTACGCCATGGTTGCGCTGGCGATGGATCTGATTTGGGGCTACACCGGCATTCTGTCGCTCGGCCACGGTGTGTTTTTTGCGCTCGGCGGCTATGCAATGGGCATGTACCTGATGCGTCAGATCGGCCTCGACGGCGTCTATCACCTGCCGTTGCCCGACTTCATGGTCTTCCTCGACTGGAAAGAATTGCCGTGGTACTGGAGCTTTACCGAACACTTCTGGTACGCCATGCTGCTGGTCGTGCTGGCACCGGGCCTGCTGGCCTTCGTGTTCGGTTTCTTCGCCTTTCGCTCGCGCATCAAGGGCGTGTATTTTTCGATCATCACGCAGGCCATGACCTTTGCCTTTATGCTGCTGTTCTTCCGCAATGACACGGGCTTTGGCGGCAACAACGGCTTCACCGATTTCAAGCGCATTCTCGATATTCCGATTGCCACGTCCAGTACGCGCATGACGCTGTTCGTGCTCTCGGCAGTGACGTTGATTGGCATGCTGCTGATGGCGCGCTGGATAGTTACCTCCAAGCTCGGCCGCGTGCTCACGGCGATCCGTGATGCCGAGAGCCGCGTCATGTTCTCCGGCTACAACCCGGTGCACTACAAGCTATTCATCTGGACCTTGTCTGCCGTGATGTGCGGCATCGCCGGTGCACTCTATGTGCCGCAGGTCGGCATCATCAACCCATCTGAAATGTCGCCTGCGAATTCGATTGAGATTGCCATCTGGGTTGCGTTAGGTGGCCGGGGATCGTTGGTGGGAGCCATTCTTGGCGCTGGTATCGTCAACGGCGCGAAGAGTTGGCTGACCGTGGCCTTTCCCGAATATTGGTTGTTTTTTCTCGGTGCGCTATTCATTCTGGTGACCTTGTTTCTGCCCAATGGCGTGGTCGGTTTCTTCAAGCAATGGCGTGAGCGGCGCAGTGCGCAGGGCGGTTCCGCTGCAGGCACGCAGGCTGACGCCGGGGCTTCACTCAACGCCACTCTCCCCGAAACTGCCCCATTCAAGGCTGCGCCATGAGTGACAGCGCCGCCCACGTTCGCGATCCGGCGGGCGATGCCGCAGGCATTGACGGCCGTGTCGTCACCGGCGAAGTCGATACCGTCCACGGCCCGATCCTGTACCTCGACGACATCACCGTCAGCTTTGACGGCTTCAAGGCGCTCAACAAGTTAACTCTCACTATCGAGCGAGGCGAACTGCGTTGCATCATCGGCCCCAACGGCGCCGGCAAGACCACCATGATGGATGTCATCACCGGCAAGACGCGACCCGACCTCGGCACCGCGTTTTTTGGGCAGACCATCGACCTCACGAAATTGAGTGAACCGGAAATCGCCAAGGCCGGCATCGGCCGTAAATTCCAGAAGCCGACGGTGTACGAAAACCACACCGTGTTTGAAAACCTCGAACTGGCGATGAAGACCGACAAAAGCGTGTTCGCCAGCCTCAAGGCCAAACTCAACGGCACCCAACACGACCTGATCGGCAAGACCCTCGCCGAAATCGCGCTGACGCATCGCGCCTACGAGCCAGCCGGATTGCTCTCGCACGGGCAAAAGCAATGGCTCGAAATCGGCATGCTGCTGATGCAGGAGCCGCGCCTCTTGCTGCTCGACGAGCCAGTGGCCGGCATGACCGATGAAGAAACCATGAAAAGCGCCGATCTGTTCCTCACCCTCGCCGGCAAGTATTCGGTGGTGGTGGTCGAACACGACATGGAGTTTGTGCGCTCCATCGCGCGCAAGGTAACCGTACTGCACGAAGGACAAGTTCTCGCTGAAGGCAGCATGGCGCAGGTACAAAGTGATGCGCGTGTGCGCGAAGTTTATCTGGGGGCATGATGCTGACCGTCAGCCAACTCAATCACTTCTACGGCGAGAGCCACAGCCTGTGGGACTTGAGCCTGACCATACCAGCCGGCGCCTGCACCTGTGTGATGGGCCGCAATGGTGTT
>JANPAR010000351.1:0-21196 GCA_031430015.1 Burkholderiales bacterium | reverse complement strand
CACCGGCGCGGCTGTGCGCCACATCGTAAACCCGCGTCATGCTCGGTTTCATGCTCGGTTTCATGCTCGGTTTCATGCTCGGTTTCATGCTCGGTTTCATGCTGTATGCACCTCCACTTTGACTTGCGCATCGACCGGCGCGCGCGGCAGCAGCACCGACTGCACTGCCAGCACTTCGCGCACCACCGGGTCGGAACCGCCGCCGCCGCCGCCCGGCCCATTCACATGCAGGGCGCGCACCTCAAAACCGACTGCTTCTGCCGCGCGCCGGTCGCTGGTGCGGCAGGCTAAGCGCATGCGCACTTCGTAGGGTTCGGCCTTCTCGACCGCGCCATTGCCGTGCAGGCTGGAGATGCCAATCAGGTCGACCCGCACTTCAGAGTAACTAAAGCCGGTGTCGCGCAGACGCTGCTGCACCACCTCTGCGGCGAGCTTGGCTTTCGCCACCGCATTGATACCCGCGTAGGAGATTTGCCCCTCGCCGATGAAGCCATCGTGATAGCCCACCGTGACCTTGTAGGTGGGCGTGCGCGGCGCGGCGCGCGCGCCGGTCAGGCGCACCCGGTTGAGGCCGTCTTCAATCAAATCGACATCGGTGAAGTCAAGCACGCAGTCAGGTGTGATGTAGCGCGCCGGGTCATGCACTTCGTAGATCAATTGCTCGGTGCAGGTGGCGCGATCCACCCTGCCGCCGGCCTCTTCCAGTTTGCTGATCCAGATATCACCGGCGGCATTCACGTCGGCATAGGGGAAGCCGAGGCGGGCCAGATCAGGCACCTCCTTCTTGCCGGGATCAGCAAAGCAGCCGCCGCTGGCTTGCGCGCTGCATTCGAGCAAATGGCCGGTGGCGATGCCGGCCGCGATGCGCGGCCAGTCGTCATAGCGCCAGCCGTAGTGATGCATCAAGGGTGCGAGAAACAGGGAGGGATCGGCGACCCGTCCGGTAATCACCACCTGCGCGCCGGTTTCCAGCGCGCGGCAGATCACGTCGGCACCCAGATAGGCATTGGCCGAGGCCATCCGCGGCAACAAGGATTCAAGCGGCTCGCCCGATTCCATCAGCGGCAATTGCGGCTGGGCGCGCAGCATGGCGCTGACATCGTCGCCGGTCACGGTGGCGCATGTGAATGGCTGCGTCTGCGCACTACGCAAGCCGCGTTCGCGTACGTGATCGAGAATCAGGCGCGCTGCAGCCGGCGGGTTCGCTGCGCCCATGTTGGAGACGATGCGCACGCCGTTGCGCAGACAGGCCGGCAGTACCGCTGCCATGCGGTCCATCAGGCGCGGGGTGTAACCGAGCGCGGGGTTTTTGAGGCGCGTGAGGTTTTCACGGGCGATGGTGCGCTCGGCCAAGCATTCGAACACCAGGTAGTCGAGCTCACCGCGCTCGGCCAGTGCGACGGCGGGGGCGATACGGTCATCGGCAAAACTCGCGCCTGCGCCAAGGCGCAGTACGTTTGAAGGCTTTTTCATTGGGGCATCATTCCTGTGATCAAGTTGCACGTCAATCAAGTGCGTCAATCGAGCTTGGCACCCGCTTCGCGCACCAGCTTGGACCACTTCGCCAGCTCATTGCCGATGTAGCTGCGAAACGCGGCAGGGTTGAGCACATCGGGCTCCATGCCCTGCCGCCGCAGTTGCTCAATGAATTCGGGCGACTGCGCAATTTTGAGCGCATCCGCGTACACCTTATTGATGATCTCGTCGGGTGTGCCGATCGGGGCCAGCAACCCATTCCATGCCGACACGTCGAAGTCGGGAAAGCCCGCCTCGGCCACCGTTGGCACCTCGGGAAACGCGGATGAGCGCATCGCGCTGGTCACGGCGAGTGCCTTGATCTTGCCAGCCTTCACATGCGGCAGCGCACTCGCCACAGCGGGGCAGGCGAGTGGAATCTGGTTGCCGATCAGGTCGGTGAGCATTTGCGCAATGCCCTTGTAGGGCACATGCACGAGGCTTGCGCCGGAACGCGACTTGAGCATTTCGAGCGCCAGATGCGTCACGCTGCCATTGCCGCCCGACCCATAGTTGACGGTGCCGGGGCGCGCCTTGGCCAGCGCCACCAGTTCACCGATGGTCGACGCAGCGAAAGACGGATGCGCAATGATGACCAGCGGTGCCGACCCCGCTTTCATCACCGGCTTGAAGTCGCGCGGCAAATCGTAGCCAGTGTTTTGGTAGAGCGCCGGATTGATGACGTGATTGATGCCGAGCATGAGCAGAGTGTGGCCATCCGGTGCCGCCTTGGCTGCGGCCGCCGCGCCGACATTGCCGCCCGCACCTTGCAGGTTTTCCACTGTGACGCCCTGTCCCCAGGTCTCGGCCAGGCGCGCCGCCAGTTGCCGCGCGACAATATCGGCGGCAGTGCCGGTGGAGAACGGCACGATGATGCGCACCGGGCGTGACGGATACGATTGCGCGGTGCTGAGCTGCGGCAAAGCGCACAGCACGGCGGCGGTCACGCCGAGCGCGCACCACAACGCCTGGATGAAAGAGACGCGCATCATCAATCCACCTTCGCGCCCGAGGCGCGGATGATGCGTGCGGTCTTGTCGATTTCGACGCCGATGAAATTGTTGAACTCCTCCGCTGTCGAGCCGAAGATTTCATAGTCATTGAGACGATCACGCACGGCGGGGTCTTTCAAGGCCTTCGCCACTTCGGCCTGCAGGCGCGCAATCACCGGTGCCGGCGTGCCGCCCGGCGCGAGAATGCCGAACCAGGAACTGAAGTTGTAGCCGGGGTAACCCAACTCGGCAATCGTCGGCACATCAGGCAGGCCGCGAAAGCGCGTAGGTGTCGTCACCGCCAGAGCCCGCAACTTCCCTTCGCGGATGTGGCCGGTCACAGTGGGCATGGCGGCAAACAGCGAGGTGATGTGACCGCCGAGCAGATCGGGCATTACCGAGCCACTGCCTTTGTAGGGCACATGCACGATGTCGATGCCGGCCAGGCCCTTGAGCAATTCGCCGCACAAGTGATTGACGGTGCCGCTGCCGGCCGAAGCAAAGGTGAGCGTGCCGGGTTTTGCTTTTGCGAGAGCAATGTATTCGGGCAAGGTCTTGGCAAGCACCGAGGGATGCACTACCAGCACATGCGGATTGCCCGCCACCAGCGACACCGGCGCGGCGTCCTTGCGCGAATCGAAGGTCAGCTTGCCCGCGTAGAGCGTGACGTTGGAAGCAAAGTTGTTGGTCTGCATCAGCAGCGTGTAGCCGTCGGCCGGGGCGCGCACCAGCAACTCGGTAGCCACCAGCGTATTGCCGCCGGGACGGTTATCGACCACCACTTGCTGGCCGAGTGCATCGCCCATTTTTTGCGCCACGATGCGCGCCAGAATGTCGGTGCCACCACCCGGCGTGAAGGGCACCATCAGCCTGATCGGACGGTTCGGGAAGGGCTGTGCAGCGGCGATGCCAGACCAGAGCACGCACCAAAGTGCAGCAGCAAACAGCACCCCGGACGCGCGCACCAGTTGCACCCAGCGCCGCCGCGCTAGCGCCATGTGCGCGACCGCCTGCGCAGGCATCAGGCCGGCGAATGGCTCCCAGATTGGCTTGCAGGGCATGTTCATGTGAAGGCCTCCTTCGATACGGGACAACAGAGCATGACAGGGTTGGCGCTGTTTCAGGAAAACAATTTCAATCCCGGGCGCGGCCAGTCGATCTCAACCAAGCGCCCGGCATACGATTGCGTGACGTAAGCCTTGCGCATGTCCGGCCCGCCGAAGCACAGGTTGGTGCAATGCGTGTCACCCGGCACCGGCACGAATTCAACCAGTCCACCCAGTGGTGAGCACACCGTGATGCCGCCTGCGTCGATGGTGCCGATGCAGATGTTGCCGTTCTCCTCAACCGCGAGCGAATCAAAGCGCATGTAGCTCGGCGCGCTGTAGATCAGGCGCGAGCCATGCGGTGATTGCGGAGATGCGGTGGCGGGCTTGGCCAACTCGCCCGGCCCTTTCAAATCCCATGCCCACAGGCGGGCAGACTCGGTCTCGGCGACATAGAGCGTGTTGCCGTCAGGCGCGAGGCCGATGCCGTTGGGCTTGTGGATCGGGCAGACCAGCTCGCGGATCAGCGAGCCATCCATCTTGGCGTAGCAAATCTTGCCGCGATCCGCGCTGCGGTGCCAGGTCTTGCCGGGGTCGGTGAAATAGAAGCCGCCGTGCGCATCGAACGCAATGTCGTTAGGGCCGCGCACAGGGATGTCTTCATTGCCGACCCGCACCTTGTCGTAGAGACGCTCAAAGGCACCAGTGGCGAGATTGACGCGCTCGACGCGCCCGGTGACGTAATCAGCCGGCGTACCCGAGGTCACCCACTTGCCGTCGGCGCGCTGCATGAACGAGAAGCCGCCGTTGTTGACCACGTAGCAATGGCCGTCCGGCCCCATCGCTGCGCCATTCGGGCCGCCGCCGAGGTCAGCGACGATTTGCACCCGCCCATCGGGCCAAATGCGGGTGAGCGTCTTGCGGCGGATTTCCACCACCAGAAGGCTGCCATCCTTGAGCCACACCGGGCCTTCGGGGAATTGCAATTGATCGGCGACGACGCGCATCGGGAGATTCCTTGGTGATGATTCGGTGATCGGATGCTTCGCGGTTTACATCAGAGAGCGAGGTTCGTAGTTGCGCGTGATGCGAAGTGGCCGGTCGGGTATGGAGTCGGAGCAGTTCGGAACGCGCCGGAGCACTCTATGCCGGCGGCACCGGCACGATCACGTCCTGAAGCGCGAGCGGCTCGCCCTTGAGCATTTTCATGATGTTGCCAATCGCGTGGCGCGCGACGTTCTCAACGTTGTCGAACACCGCGCCGCCCACATGCGGCGTCACCACCACCTGATCGAGCGTGAGCAACCGATTGCCCGGTTCCACTGGCTCGACCGCGAACGCATCGAGCGCCGCGCCACGCAGCTTGCCGGAGACCAGCGCTGCGTGCAGTGCTGCCTCATCGACCAGTTCGCCGCGCGCGGTGTTGATGAGGATGGCCCCGTCTTTCATCGACGCAATGCGTTGCGCGTTGACCACTTGTGCGGTTTCCGGAATGAACGGCGCATGCAAGGTCAGGATGTCGCTTTGCGTGAATAGCGCATCGCGTTCGACGTAGCGCAGGTTGAGACGCTGCTCGACCCCTGCGACCGCGCGATAGGCATCGTGATAAATCACCTCGCACTCAAACCCTTGCAGCCGCTGCGCCACCTTGCGCCCGATGTTGCCCAGGCCATAAATGCCGACCGTCTTGCCGGCGATTTGATAGCCGATTTCGCGCATCTCGGACTTGAGCCAGCGGCCCTCGCGGAGGGCGCGATCCACATGGGCGATGCGGCGGTAGACCGCCAGCATCAGGCCAATCGTCAGCTCGGCCACCGGCCCGGCGTTCGCGCCGGCGGTGATCGCCAGCGGAATCTTCATTTCGCGCGCTGCGGCGACATCGATACGATCGACGCCGATGCCCCACTTCTCGATCATGCGCAGCTTGCGCGCGTGCTCGAGCATCGGACGCGTGACAGCGGCCCAGCCGGCGAAGATGATCTCGGCATCGCGCGCCAGCGCCATCTGCTCGGCCTCGTCATACGACGTCGCAAAGTGCAGATCGAGTTCAGGCGGCGCGACGCGTTGCACCACCTCGCGTACAGCCGGTGCCCACACGTCGAGGCAAGCAACAAAATGGGCCATTAATTTTTCTGGATTGTCGCGGCGTTAGCTTGGCGTTTTTTTGGCGTTGGGCTGGCGTTAGCTCCGCGCGGAAAGGTACCGGCCCTACGCCGCCGCTTGCAGCCGTTGCGCAGCAGCATGCCCGGAAGATTCGGCCGCTTGCAAGGGCGCGCCCTGCAACATGATGCGGTACAGGAAGCGATATTGCGCCGGGTCGTAATCCGGGTTGGCCTGGTGCATCACGCTGCGGTTGTCCCAGATCACCATGTCGCCGGGCAGCCATTTGTGACGGTACTCGTATTTGCCCTGAGTGGCGTGGGCATAGAGGGAATCGATCAGCGCAAAGCCCGCAGCGCCGTCCATTCCTTCGACGCCTTCCATGCGCCCAGTATTGAGATAAAGCGCAGCACGGCCACTCTCGGGATGACGGATTACCAGCGGTTGCAGGGTTTGCGGAATGGCCGCACGTTCAGCGTCGGATAGCGCCGCCATCTTGCGCGGGCTGTGGCTGCTTTCGTACACATGCGCGGAGCGCAGCGGCAAAATTTTGCGCTTGGTCGCCTCGGGTAAATCATCGTAAGCGGCGCGCACGTCGACAAACTGGGTATCGCCGCCGTGGTCGGGCAGCGACACAGCATGCAGCGTAGTGGCCTTGGGCGGCGCGGGAAAATTGGAATGGTCGGTGTGAAAATTCTCACCGCGCACATGCAGCTTGCCATCGACCAGCGGCAGATCACGGCTGGAGATGGTGCCGACCAGTGGATTGTCCGTCAGGGCAAATTTCTTTACCTGCTGCTCGAGCAGATCACCGAACAGGCCGGCCGCGCGCGCAAAAGCCGATGGTTCCAGCTTTTGATTGCGAAACACCAGCACCGCGTATTCGGTCCAGATCGCACGCAAACGGCGCACGCATGCGCCACTCTGTGGCATCGATAAATCAATGCCTTTGATTTCTGCGCCAAGGTTAGGCGTCAGTGGCTTGAACTCGAAATCCATACGTGGCCATGTCGTGAAGGGTGGAAGTGATGGATTTTTTCACTGTAGAGACGGCTTGGCCAATCAAAATACATCGCTCGCCCATAAGCTGGCGTGATGGAGGCCTGCGGCGCTGTGCTACATTGGTTTGCACCTATTCGCGCCCGCCGTCATGAACCTGCGCCAACTCGAAGTGTTCCACGCCATCATGCAGGCTGGCTCGGTCACCGCCGCTGCCCGCACCCTCAACGTGAGCCAGCCGGCGGTGAGCGCCGTGCTCAAGCACACTGAGCAGCGCCTGAAGATGAAACTGTTCGAACGCATCGGCGGGCGCCTGCATCCGACGCCCGAGGCGCTCGCCATCCTGCCCGACGTCGGCGCGATCTTTGGCCGCGTGGACGCGCTGCACCGCGCCATGCAGGATTTGCGCGATGGCCGCGCCGGGCGCATCGTGGTAGCCGCGTCTCCCACGCTGGTCAACGCTTACCTGCCGCGTGCCATCGGCCTGTTGCGGCGCGACAGCCCGCTGGTGGAAATTTCCATCCTGTCGCTGCCGACCCCGCTGGCAGTTGAGCGCGTCGCGCGCCGCGAAGCCGACATCGGCCTGGTCTACGCCCCGGTCAACGACTCCGCCGTGCAGGCGGAAGAACTCACCACCACCGAGATGGTGTGCGTGCTCCCGCGTACACATGCCCTGGCAATGAAGCGCCAGATCCGCACAGCGGACCTCGCCGGACAATCGGTGATTTCCCTCGGGCCGCTAACACGGCTTGGCCTTTTGATCGAAGAAGCGGCGCGCAAACTGGGCGAAGCGGCCCCACAAATTCACATCGAGGCGAGTTCCTCATTGACCGCCTGCCTGCTGGTCGCAGAAGGCGCAGGCGTGGCGCTGGTCGACCGTGCCGCAGCGGCGGCCCGCAGATTCGAAGATCTCGCATTTCGCCCCTACCGCCCGCAGATACCAGTGCCGATTCACCTGATCTATCCGCGTGATCGCCCGCGCGCGCGCGCCACGCAGCAACTGGCCGTGCATCTCAAGCACACGGCACGCGGCTGATGTTGATCCGCGCGCGCCCTGCTGCGGACACCCTATTTTCGTGCCATACCGCCAAAACCCTTGGTGCAAGCATTTCGCCGGGCATGCGGCCTTGAAATCCGCTGTCGGCGCGCGTTTGCGGACAGCGCCTAGCGGTATTCGATGCGCACCACCTCGAGCTCATCGCGTCCGGCGGGTGTCTGCAATGGCACCAAATCCCCTACGCGCGCCTTGAGCAGCGCGCGTGCCACGGGCGAGATCCAGCTGATGCGGCCATTGGGCGCGTCGGTCTCATCGACGCCGACAATCTGCACGGTGTGTTCGGCACCGCTCGACAAGGCATAGGTGACGGTGGCACCAAAGAAAATTTGTGCGGCGCTCCCCCGGCGCGCGGGATCGACCACTTCGGCCGCTTCAAGACGCTTGGACAAAAAGCGGATGCGGCTGTCGATCTGGCGCAAGCGGCGTTTGCCGTAGATGTAGTCGCCGTTCTCGGAGCGGTCGCCGTTGGAGGCAGCCCAGGTGATGGTCTCGACTAGTTTCGGACGCTCGACGCGGAACAATTCGTCGAACTCTACTCTCAAACGTGCGTAGCCCTGCGGTGTGATGTAATTCTTCGTCCCCTCGGGCAATTTGGGTGCGCTGATCTCTTCATCGTCGTCGTCGTCGCGCTCTTTAGTGAACGCTTTGCTCATTTGTGGTTCATATGTTGTTCGTGCTGCGCAATCCGCATTGTCACTTCTATTGGTTTCGTAGTTTGATTCCCCCCATTTTACTTACTGGCTCCGCCCCCATGACACGCCTCACCCCGATTTCGCTGCACGCCACGCTCCGCGCTTTAGCTGTCCTGCTGACCTTTTTCGCTCTACACACCAGCGCACTGGCGCAGTTTCCCGCTGGCATCACTGCCGGGCCGAAGATGGGTGGCATCGAGGAGGTTAACCTCGCCAATGGCCTAAAGGTGCTGTTGATGGAAGACCGCTCGCAGCCCTTGGTCACGACCAATGTCACCTATTTGGTCGGCTCGCGCCACGAGGGCTATGGCGAAGCGGGCATGGCGCACTTGCTCGAACACCTGGTGTTCAAAGGCACGCCAAAACACAAGGACATCAAGGCTGAGTTCACCGCACGCGGCGCGCGCTGGAACGGCACTACTTACTTTGACCGTACCAATTATTTTTTGACCTTCGAGTCAAGCCGCGCCACTCTCGCATGGGCGCTGGAGCTCGAAGCCGATCGCATGGTGAATTCGAACATCTCTCGCGCCGACCTCGACAGCGAAATGACCGTGGTGCGCAATGAATTCGAGAATGGCGAAAACAACGTCGGCGGCGTACTGGCGCAAAAAATTGCACGCATCGCCTTCCAGTGGCACAACTATGGCCGCCCCACCATCGGCAACCGCTCCGATATTGAAAACGTGCCGATCGAGCGCCTGCAAGCGTTCTACCGTACCTATTACCAGCCCGACAATGCGGTGCTGGTAATCGCCGGTGATTTTGACCGCGACAGCACACTTGCGCTGATCAACCAAACCTTCGGCGCGCTGCCCAAGCCCGCGCGCGTGCTGCAGCGCACTTACACCGACGATGCACCGCAAGATGGCGAGCGTGAAGTGCGCCTCGCGCGCACGGGCGAGAACCGCATCGTCATGGCCTTCTATCACGCGCCGGCCGGCACCCATCCTGATTTTGCCGCGGTCGATGTGCTTGCACTGGTGCTGGGTGATACGCCGACCGGGCGCCTGCACAAGGCATTGGTCGAAAGCAAAATCGCCACCGGTGTCTCGGGCACAGACATCATGCTGGCTGAACGCGGCGGCTTGCGCTTTGCGGCCTCGGCACCCAAGAGCGCGGCGCCTGGCCCCCTGCGTGATGGCCTCATCAAGGCGGTTGAAGGTCTCGCGAACGACCCGATCCGCCCCGAGGAAGTCGAACGCGCCAAGCAGCGCATCCTGACGCAGATGGATGTGTCGCTGACCAAGACACATTCATTCGCGACGGGACTGACCGAATGGATCGCGCTCGGTGATTGGCGCTGGTTTTTCCGCTATCGCGACTACATCAACGCTGTCACTGCCGATGCTGTCAATCAGGCGGCGCGCACCTATCTGATTCCGTCCAATCGCACCGTTGGCCAGTTTGACCCGGTCGAGCAAGTGCCGCAGCGGGCAACGCTGCCTGCACGCCCCGACCTCACGGCGGCGCTCAAGGATTTTGCCGGGCCACCAGGCATCGGCGGCGGCGAAGTGTTTGACCCCACGCCGGCCAATATCGAGGCGCGCACCACGCGCTTCACTTTGCCCAATGGCATGAAGGTCGCGTTTCTGCCGAAAAAATCGCGCGGTGGCATGGTCAGTGCCACGCTGTCATTTCAATATGGCACCGAGCAGTCCACCTTTGGCCGCGCGCAGGCTTGCGGCTATGCGGGTGCCATGCTGATGCGCGGCAGCAAGTCTAAGAGCCGCGGAGAGATTCGCAACGCCATCACCGCGCTGCGCACCAACCTCTCGGTGGGGGGGGGTGGTGCCAGCGTGGAAGTCCCGGCGGCAGGTCTCGAAGCCAGCTTGCGCCTGGTGGCAGAGATCTTGACCGAGCCACGCTTTGACAACGATGAGTTCGAGCAGTTGAAACGGCAGTCGCTGGCGGGGATCGAGTCGGCACGCACGGAGCCTTCCACGCTCTCCAGTCTGGCGCTCTCGCGCCATCTGAACCCGCATCCGCGCGGCCACTGGAATTACGCCGCGACCATCGATGAGCAGCTGGAGGACGCGCGTCGCGTCACACTGGCCGACGCGCGCCGCTGCTACGAAGACTTCTTCGGACTGGCGCAAGCGCAGATGGCAGTAGCGGGTGATTTTGAGCCGGACAAACTCCGCGCGCTGTTGACCGAACTGTTCGGCAAGGTGACTCGCAGTGCGCCCTACGTGCGCATCCCGGCAAAGACGCGCGAGACCCCGCCGTTGGTGAGCGAGATCGTCACGCCGGACAAAGCCAATGCCACGCTGCGCGCAGTGATCCCGCTCGACCTGCGCGATGACGATGCCGACTATCCCGCTCTGCTGCTGGCCAACTATTTGTTCGGTGGCTCGATTGATGCGCGCCTTGCCAAACGCATCCGCGAGAAAGATGGGTTGTCCTATTCAGTCGGCAGCGGGCTGTCCGTGGCGTCGCTGGATCGCGAGAGCCGCTGGAGCGCGTCTGCCATTTTCGCGCCTCAAAATCGCGCGCGCGTGGAAGCGGCGTTTCGCGAAGAGCTGGAGCGCGCGCGGCGCGACGGCTTTAGCGCTGAGGAAGTATCCAAAGCGCAGGACGCCATCCTGCAATCACGCCGCTTGAGCCGCGCTTCCGACATGGGTCTCGCTGGCAAGCTCGCCTCAGATTTGTACTATGGCCGCACCTATGACTGGGATGCCGCGCAGGAGGAAAAACTCAAGGCCGTCACGCCGGCCTCTGCGCACGCTGCCTTCGTCAAACATATTGACCCGGCACGGTTGAGCCTGGTCAAGGCAGGAGACTTCAAGTAGCGTTGGGGCGGGTCGTACAGGCGCTTTGCCTGGCCCATATCCCGGCTAAACCTCACCAACTCTCACTCACCCTTGCCCAATTCCATTCAGGCCGCAGGTCCTGATTCTTCGGCGTCAATCAAGGCCTGCAATGCGGCACAGGCCTCTTCATAACGGCCATCGAGTTCCGCGATCCAGCCCGGAATGCCGTTCGCGTCATTGGCGCGGCCCGCGCGCTCAAGATGGCGTGCTGTATCCGCCACGCGCTTTACGCCCAGATTGGCGCTCGATCCCTTGAGGGTGTGGGCGGCTCGTGAGAGTTGCTCCAGATCGCCCGCCGCAAAGGCCGTGCGTATAGCTGCGATATGCCCGGGCGCCTGATCGCGGTACATACCGGTGAATTCGGCCAACACCCCGAGCGTGTCATCGAGGGCAATCAGCTCACCCACCTGATCCATGTCCAGCACATCATCGGCGTGCGCCACAGTCTCTACCGCAGGCGCCGACTCCAACTCAGAGGAACCGGCAGCGGGAGCGGTGGCTGGGGGAGCCTTCGATGCGGGCGGGCTGCTACCCGTACCAATGGTTGATGCAGGTTCCAAAGACTGCTGCGCTGAAACCCCGACAGGCTGCGGCACGGCTTCGTCCGCCGGCGGCGGGTAGGTTTCATCGCGGCGCGTCTTGAACTGCGCCGCACGCGCCAGGGAGTCGGCCAGGGCGCGCAATTGGATCGGCTTGGACACATAGTCGTCCATCCCGGCATTCAGACAGGCTTCGCGGTCACCGGCCATGGCATTGGCCGTCATCGCAATGATGTAGGGCTGACGCGCCAGATCGATGCCGGCGCGGATGCGGCGCGTGGCTTCCAGCCCGTCGATACCCGGCATCTGCACATCCATCAGCACGCAATCGTATGCGTGCAGCAGGGCTGCCTCCACCGCCTGCAAGCCGTCTGCCACGCGCAACGCACTGCGGCCCAAACGTTCAAGCATTTTGCCTGCCAGCTTCGCATTGACGTCGTTGTCTTCGGCGAGCAGCATAGACAGCGTGCCGGTCTGTGCAGCCAGCGGTGCGTCGCGTTTGGTCACTTTCTGATCGTCCTGCCACTCAAACGGCCGGTCGGGTGACAGTGCGTCTTGCAGGGCGTTAAAGAGTTGCGACTGCCGCGCCGGCTTCATCAGATAGGCACATACCCAGCTCTCCGGCACCAGCCGCCCATGCAGTGCTTCAGCACGCGGCGCGGACGACAAAATCACCACCGGCAGCGCGACCCGGTGTTGCTCACAATGCGCGTTAATGGCAGCAGCGAGATCAAGGCCGTCCATGTCGGGCATTGCCATGTCGGAGATCACCGCGGCGAACGGATTGCCGGCCGCATGTGCATCTTCGATCATTTGCAGCGCCAGCGGCGCGCTGCCGGCCGATGCAGTGGCGAGACCCCAGCCGGCACACTGCGCGGAGAGGATGCGCAGATTGGGCGGATAGTCATCTACCAGCAGCACCTGATGCGGCAGCAGCCCTTTGTCACGAATGCGCCGGTGTGGCGCAGCACGGTCGACAGCGCGCGTGCCAATGGTGAATGTAAACACGCATCCCTTGCCAAACTCGCTGTGCGCTTCAATCGTGCCACCCATCAATTCGACCAGGCGGCGGCAAATCGCCAACCCGAGCCCGGTGCCGCCATATTTGCGCGTGGTGGAGGCATCGACCTGTGTGAAGGCATTGAACAAACGGTCAAGCTTGTCCGCGGGGATGCCGATGCCGGTGTCAGACACCGAGAAGCGCAGCGTCATGCCGTCTGCGGTACGCTGCGCCACTTTGCATTCGATGCGCACTTCACCCTCTTCGGTGAACTTGAGCGAATTGCCCGCCAGATTGATCAACACCTGGCGCAGGCGCGTGATATCGCCAGTGATGAATGGCGGTACGTCAGGCGCGATCTCGTACAGCAGCTCGAGGTTTTTGCGGCGCGCGCGGTCACCCACCAGTTCAAACACATCCTCGATCATGCCGGCCAGCTCAAGTGGCACGTCTTCGAGCTCCATGTGGCCCGACTCGATTTTGGAAAAATCGAGAATGTCGTTGATCACCACCAGCAATTGATCACCCGAGAGGTGGATGGTTTCGACAAAGTCACGCTGCTCGGGGTTGAGCGGGGTGTCGAGCAGCAAGCCAGCCGAGCCGAGCACGCCGTTGAGCGGCGTGCGGATTTCATGGCTCATGGTGGCAAGGAATGCCGACTTCGCCTGGGCGGCATCGAGCGCGCGGACGTTGGCCTCGGTCAGCGCGAGCTCGGCTTCCTTGCGCTCGGCGATATCGACGATGGAGCCGGTAAAGCGCAGCGGCGTGCCGTCTGTGCCGAATGCCGCCAGCCCGCGCCCCATCACCCACAAATAAGTGCCGTCGGCGCGGCGCAGGCGGTATTCGCAACTGAAATAAGGCGCGCGCCGGGCAAAGTGCGCGACGCGCGCCGCATCCACGCGCGGCTTGTCCTCGGGGTGCAGCATGCCGCCGCGCGCCACCATTGGCCCGAGATCGGTGCCGGCCGGATAGCCCAGCATCTCGCAGTAGCGTGGCGAGAAATACGAGCGCTTGGTGATGAGATCACGATCCCACACACCGGCCTGTGCTGACTGGTTCACCAGTTCGAGCAGTTCGCGCTGCGACGCCAGTTCTTCAGCGAGGCGTTTGGCCTCGGAAAAGTCGGTAATAGTGCCGATGATGCCTTCGACCGTACCATCCGCACGCCGCACTGCGGCCTTGCTGACAATCACATCGATGACACGGCCATCGACGGCGGTAATCTTGGTCTCTTGCCGGTCTATGCGGTCAGGATGGGTGATCAGGTCACGGTCCTGCTCGACGTAGCGCTCGCTCTGGTCTTGCACATGCACGTCCTCGTTGCGTTTGCCGATCCAGTCTTCGCGTTTGCGCCCGGTGAGGCGCTCCCAGGCGCGATTGAAACTGACGTAGCGGCCCTCGACATCCTTGCGGAACATCGGATTGGGGTTGCGCTCGACCAGGTCTTCGCTGAATTTTTTTTGATCAGACAGCTCACGCGTCATGCGCTCGGCGATTTCGTTGGCACGGCGGCGCGTGCGCATTAGCGACCAGGTCAAACCAAACAGGAGCAGCGAGCCGAGCAGGCCGCCGCCGAAAATCCACCACGGCCGCTGCGTCTCGAGCAACGCATCGAGGGCACGCGTCGATTCGAATACCAGCGTCCACACCTGGCCATCGAGCACGGCGGTAGTAGTCTTGGCAAAACGCGCGGATGAATCCGCCTGCGCCGGCGCAAAAATCATGCTGCCAGCGCCCGTGGTGCGCCCTTCGTAGGCACGCAAGCGAAAGTAGCCTGCATCGGCACGGGCGACCTGCGCGGCCAGTTCGTCCAGCCGAAGTGCGGCGAACACGTAGCCGGTGACGCGCGCACCATCCATCACCGGCAGCACCAGCAGTGCACCAGGGCCACGTCCGGCACGCCCCGACATGCCCTCGACCTTGCGGCTCAACGCCGGCAAAAAATCGCCTGCCGCGCGCCGCATGGCTTCGGACGCTTCAGCACGGGCACCAAGTGCGGCCCCGCGCGCCGAGAACGGCTCCCCGCTCAGAGTGGCAACGAGGCGGATATCTGCTTCACCGGGTGCGGTAGCACGGGCATAGCCGAGTTCGACCAAACTGGGCGGTACGTCCTTGCGCGTGAGACCGGCCGCAAAAGACTGCCACTGCGCCAATGTTGGCTCGCCAATGCTAAACAGGCCGGCAGCACTGAACAAATACTGCTCGATGGTGCTTACACCGTCTCCGAGTTCGCGGATCTTGCGATTGACCAGCTGATCAAAGTAGCGCGCCGACGCGTCCTGCCCCTCTTCATGCGACAACCACGCCGCCAGACCGGTGGCGGCGAGACACGCCACAAGGACGATCCAGTGCAGCGACTGGCGGACGCGAAACGGCAGCAGCATGGGGTGAGATCAGTGCCAGAACCGCGCTAAAGCTGCTCAGCGCTCAAGCACTGCTTGCAAGGCCGGAGCCGACGATGTATTCAATCAGCAGGTTGGCATTCTCAAAACGGTCAGCAGGTTTCTTGGCCATCATTTTGTCAATCAGGCCTTGATACACTTCGAGTCCAGAGGGCAGGCGTGGGATCGGTGCGTTGACGTGCTGATACATGAGCGCCTGCGCGTTGTCGGCCTGGAACGGCCGGCGCCCTGTGAGCATTTCGTGAAACAGCACACCGAGGCTATAGATGTCGGTGCGCTGATCCACGGCCAGGCCAAGCGCCTGCTCTGGCGCGAGGTAGTAAGGCGTGCCGAACACTTCGCCATGCTTGGTGCGATTGAAATTCGAATCAAGCTGCTTGGCGATGCCGAAGTCGGCGAGACCCAGGCTGCCGTCGGCACGGATCATCACGTTGTCGGGCTTCATGTCGCGGTGGACGATGCCCTGCGCGTGGCAGGCGGTAAGCGCGCCCGCTACCTGTAACAGGATCGCCACTGCGACTTCGGGCGCAATGCCCTTGGCGATCAACTCACGCAGGTCGCCCCCGGGGAAATGCTCCATCGCAATATAGGCGTGACGTTCAGTGAACCCCTGGTGATGAATGCGCGCCACGTTGGGATGATCGATTTGCGAAACGAGCGCGAACTCCTGCAAAAAACGATCCATCATTTCGCCGCCAACCACATCACCCGGCGCGGCGATCGGCAGCATTTTGAGCACGTGCTGCTCGTGCGATGTGTTCTCTTCGGCAAGGAACACTTCCGACATGCCGCCCTCGCCCAGCTTGCGCAACAGCGTATAGCCTTCGACATTGATCGGCACCTGCGCCGCCACTTCGCCTGAAATCGAATACAGCCGCTGTTGCCCGGTCATCGATTGACGGCTATGGGCCGCAATCACGGCGGTGTTGGCCGCAATCGCCGCGCCCACCAAATCGTAGAAGGAAGTGTCTGCGCCCGGACGTGCGGTGAGACCGGCGATTTCGACGATGTCCACCGCGCCGGTGCGGCCCTTGACCATCAGCTGACCGGCACGTCCGGGAATAAAGCGGCGCCCGGCCGCTGCTGCGGTCCCTTTGCTCGATACGATGCTCCAGCCCAGTTCTTTGGTCTTGCCTTCCAAGCGCGAGGCGATGTTGACAGTGTCGCCGATCACGGTGGTCTCGGCAGATACACCGCTGCCCATGCGGCATACCGAGACGTTGCCGGTGTGTACGCCAACGCCAATGGCAAATTCGGGCAACTGGTACTTGGGGAATTTTTCGCGAATCCAGGGCTTGAAGCGATGCGCTGCCATCACCATGAGCACCGCCGCTTTGAGCGCGCGCTCAGCGTGATTCGGGCCGCCAGTGCGGCCATCGAACATGGCAACCAGGCCATCACCCAAAAACTTGACGATCCAGCCGGCCTGGTCGAGAATCGGCTCGCAGGCCTGGCCAAAAAAGGCATTGAGAAACTCCACGGTCTGCTCGGCGGTCAGAATTTCGGACACCGTGGTGAAGTTGCGAATATCAGCGAACAGGATCGTGCCGACGACATTTTCGCGGTCAGACACGGTGCCGTTATCGGGCGGCGACGTTTCGCCATCGTCCTGCGACAGGCGGTCCCGGAAATCGAGGCCGCGACGGCTGCGGCCACGCGCAGGTACATTGGTGGAGAGCGTGCGATTGGCAGAGGTGTGGCCGCTGACAGCGCCACCCATGGAAATCGCCACGCCAGCGTCAGCGCCGCTCGCGCCCGCCTGCCCGCCAGTGGCAACCGCCGTCTGCATGCCCGACAGGCGCAGGCCCTCAACACGTTTGAGGCGGCCGGTAATCGCGTTGAGCAGATCAGCGCGCTTGACCGGCTTGGTCAGGAAGTCATCGGCCCCGAGGTTCATGCTCTTGCGGAAATTTTCACGATCATCGAGCGCAGTAAGAAAAATCACCGGAATCGACGCCGTCTGCTCATTGGCGCGCACTGCAGCGAGCATGCCGAAGCCATCCATGTTCGGCATTTGCACGTCCGAGACGATCACATCGGGGCGGCTGCTGACCGCGTATTGCAGGCCCTGCAGACCGTCCACTGCCGTGATGACCTCGTAACTCGCCGATGCCAGATGCATGCGCACCAGCTCGCGAATGGTCGGATCGTCCTCGACTACCAGAATGCTTGCCACTGTTTTAGACCGTCCCGCTTCGTCATCCGGAAAATAGGCGATTCCGCTGTCTGTATGGTGCTACCAACGCGTTGCACGCCAAAGCGCGGGCACCGGCTCCCATGATTAATCCATTGTAGCAATCGCGGCTGTTCGACATGCCAATTGCATCAATCCGCATCAACCCGCATCAACTCGCATTAACCTGAAACCACACATTCTTGCTCAATCTAGCTTGCCGAAGTCAAAAGAGCGTCAAAAGTAACGGAAAGGAAATAGAAACAAGGCCGGAAAGAGGGTCAAAAAGCCGGCTTTTCCTTGGCGCTGTTGTAGCGCGCGACGCCTTGCATGATCGAGCGCGCAGCCTCTTTCGGCCCGCCCCAGCCATCGACCTTGACCCATTTGCCTTTTTCCAGATCCTTGTAGTGCTCGAAAAAATGCTGTATCTGCATCAGCCGCTCAGGCTGCATGTCTTGCGGCTTTTTCCAGTGCCGGTAGATCGGCAGGCTCTTGTCGGTCGGCACCGCGAGCAACTTTTCGTCGCCGCCGGCTTCATCCGTCATTCTGAGCACGCCGATGGTCCGGCAGCGCACCACCACACCCACCACCAGTGGAAATGGCGTGATCACCAGGACGTCGACCGGGTCACCGTCATCAGACAAGGTGCGTGGAATGTAGCCGTAGTTGCACGGGTAGTGCATCGAGGTCATCATAAAACGGTCGACAAACAGCGCGCCGGTGGCCTTGTCCACTTCATACTTGACCGGGTCGGCATTCATCGGAATCTCGATGATGACGTTGAATTCCTTTGGCAGATCGCGCCCGGCATCGACTCGGTCTAGATTCATGCGGTGTCCTGTGGGTGGAATGCAGCGGAAGTTGAGCCTGTGATTATAGGTCGCGGGCTGCCACGCCACATCAGGTGAGAATTGCGGGCGATAATCGCGACATGCTGGTCTTCACCATCCGCCGCCTGCTGCAAAGCGTGTTCGTACTCGCCGTCATGTCGATGCTGGTGTTTGCCGGCGTCTACGCGGTGGGCAACCCAATCGACATTTTGATCAGCCCGGAGGCGACGCAAGCCGACCGCGAGGCCACGGTGCGCGCACTCGGCCTGGACAAACCACTATGGCTCCAATACTTTTTTTTCGTCAAGGGCGCGCTGGCGCTTGATCTGGGCAAATCGTTTGCTTACAACGTACCGGCCATTGAGCTGATCTTCGAGCGCATGCCGGCAACGCTGGAACTGGCGTCAAGCGCGATGCTGATGGCGGTGGTGATCGGCTTGCCGCTGGGGCTCTATGCCGGGTTGAAGCCGAAGTCGTGGATTTCGAAAACCATCATGACCCTGTCGATCTTTGGCTTCTCGCTGCCAACGTTCTGGATCGGCCTGATGCTGATCATGATCTTCGCGGTGTTCGCGGGTGTGCTGCCGTCGAACGGGCGCGGCACCACCGCCGTGCTGCTGGGCATCCCGGTGAGCTTTCTCACCCTCGACGGCCTGCGCCACCTGCTGCTGCCGGCCTTCACCCTCGCCCTGCTCAACATCGCCCTCATCATCCGCCTGGTGCGCGCCGGCGCGCAGGAGGCGATGCTGATGGACTATGTCAAATTTGCGCGCGCCAAGGGCTTGTCCGATACGCGCATCATCGGCGTGCACGTGCTCAAGAACATTTTGATTCCGGTGGTCACCGTGATCGCCCTACAATTTGGTTCAGTCATTGCGTTCGCTGTGGTGACCGAAACCATCTTCGCCTGGCCGGGCATGGGCAAACTCCTGATTGACTCAATCAACGTACTCGACCGACCGGTGATCGTGGCTTACCTGCTGATCATCGTGACACTGTTCATCTTCATCAACCTGTTGGTGGACATAGCCTACTCGCTGCTGGATCCGCGGGTGCGGCTGGGCGACTCGGAGAGCTAGCCGCGATGGAAATCATTTTCGAGCTGCTGTTCGAGTTCTTCGGGGAATACGTCCTCGCGTTCATCTGGGAAGCCCTGAGCAGCCTGTTTGGCTCCCTGTTTGGCGGGCGCGCGCCAGCGGCGAATGCAGTTGCGGCGTCTGGCAAGCCGGCTGATGCAGATGGCGCCCGGCGTAGGGGCCTGGGCTGGCCGCTCCGGCTGGTGGCCGGTGCCGTGCTGGGCGCGCTTTCCCTCTATTTCTTCCCTCACTCTTTCGCCAAAACCCTTGATCTGCGTCTCGCGGTGCTGATCGGCGTACCCCTCGCCTGCGGACTCTCGATGGGGGCCATCGGCGCCCTCAAACGCAAGCGCAAGCAGCAGACCGCAGCGATTGACTCCTTCCGCAATGGCTTTTTGTTCGCACTGCCGTTTGTGACGGTGCGATTTTTCTTCACCACCTGATGCCCATCGAACCCACACACGCAGCACCGGCGCACGCAGAGGCGCCCACCGCGCTGGCCCCAGCAGCGCAGGCACCAACGGTTCAGACACCTTGGCGTCGCTTCCTGGCCGACTACAGCGAGAGCCGCCTCGCCGTCGCTGCCTTCGTGCTGCTGCTGGTGATCGTTTTCATCGCCCTGTTTGCGCCTTGGATCTCGCCGCAAGACCCTTACGACCTCAAGCAGCTTGACGTACTCGATGCCCGCCTCGAACCCGGCGCCAAAATGGGCAATGGCAATACCGCCCTGCTCGGTACTGACGACCAGGGCCGCGACATGCTCTCCGGCATCTTTTACGGCTTACGCATTTCACTGTTTGTCGGCTTCAGTGCGACGCTGCTGGCGCTGCTGATCGGCGCCACCGTTGGCATGCTCGCGGCGTGGCTGGGCGGGCGCACCGACAGCGCGCTGATGCGTGTGGCCGACATTCAGCTCTCGTTCCCGCCGATCTTGATCGCGCTGATCCTGCTCGCGCTATTGGGGCAGGGCTTGGGCAAGATCATCGCAGCACTGGTTACCGTGCAGTGGGCCTACTACGCGCGCACCATTCGCAGCGCGGCGATGGTCGAACGCCACAAGGAATACATCGAGGCAGCACAAGTGCTGGCGCTGCCGCCGTCACGCATCGTGTTCCGCCATCTGCTGCCCAACTGCCTGCCACCGCTGATCGTGATTGCAACGGTGCAAGTGGCCTCGGCCATCACCCTGGAGGCGACGCTTTCCTTTCTCGGTCTTGGCTTGCCCATTACAGAGCCGTCGCTTGGTCTGCTGATCGCCAACGGCTTCAACTATATGTTGTCGGGCAAATACTGGATCAGCCTGTATCCCGGCATCGCCTTGTTGTTGATGATTGTCGCGATCAATCTGGTGGCCGACCAGTTGCGCGATGCACTCAACCCCCGCCTGCAGAAATGAGCAATACCGTGAACGCCCCCGTATTGCAGGTGGAACACCTGGAGACCCACTTCGCCTCACGCGCGGGCCTGGTCAAGGCGGTGAACCGGGTCTCCTTTTCGGTCGGGCGCGGCAAGATCATGGGACTGGTGGGTGAGTCGGGTTCAGGCAAGTCGATGACCGGCTACTCGATCATGGGACTCATCGACGCGCCCGGGCGAATCGTGGCCGGCAGGATCGCATTGAACGGCCAGGAGCTCACGCGCCTCGAGGAGCCCGCGTGGCGAAAGCTCCGGGGCAACCGCATCGCGATGATCTTCCAGGACCCGATGATGACGCTGAACCCGGTCCTGCGCATCGACACCCAGATGATCGAGACCGTGCTCGCCCACGACAATGTCAGCCGGGAGACCGCCCGACAGCGCGCCCGCGACACGCTCGGCATGGTCGGCATCGCCTCGCCCGACGAACGCCTCAAATCCTACCCGCACCAATTCTCCGGCGGCATGCGCCAGCGCGTGGCCATAGCCATCGCGCTGCTGCACCGCCCCGAACTGATCGTCGCCGACGAGCCCACCACCGCGCTC
>JANPAR010000350.1:0-5774 GCA_031430015.1 Burkholderiales bacterium | reverse complement strand
GGGGCTGATTGCGGCACTGGAGCTGGCGCGCTTTGGCGTCAAGTGCGTGGTCATCGAGACGGACGAAACGGTATCGGAAGGCAGCCGCGCCGCCTGTGTGTCAAGGCGCAGCATGGAAATTTTGCAGGCCAATGGCGTGGACGAATCGTTTCTGCGCGAGGCGTTGCCGTGGACGCACGGCACGTCTTACTATCGTGAGCACGAAGTGTTCCGCCTTGCCATGCCGCACTCGGCCGACGAGCGCTTTTATCCGATGGCCAATTTGCAGCAGAACATGTTTGAGGCGCTGCTGGTCGAGCGCGCGCAGGCGCTCGGTGTCGAGATCCGATGGCGCAGCAAGGTGGTGGGGGTGCGGCAAGGCCGTGATGAGAGTGCAGGTGCGGGTGCCCCACGCGCGCACGGCGGTGACGATGACGCGGTGGAACTCGACATCGACACGCCCGAAGGGGTCTACACGCTGCGCGCGCGCTTCGTCATCGCTGCCGACGGTGCGCGCTCGGAATTGCGCCGCTTGATGCATCTCAAGCTCAATGGCGAGTCGCACGAAGGCCGCTATCTGATCGCCGACATTCGCATGGCCTCGACCTACCCCACCGAGCGGCGCGCCTGGTTTGATCCGGCCTCGAATCCCGGCAAGTCGGTGCTGGTACACAAGATGGCGCGCGACATGTGGCGCATCGATTACGCGCTCGATGCGGACGACGATGAAGAGGTCGAGATGCAGGAAGCGCGCGTCAAGGCGCGCATTCAACGGCACCTCGATGTCATCGGCGAGGCCACGCCGTGGACGCTTGACTGGATCCGTCTTTACAAAGCGCACTGCCTGTGCCTCGATGAGTACCGCCACGGCAACGTGTTTTTCATCGGCGACGCCGCGCATCTGGTGCCGATCTTTGGCGTGCGCGGCATGAATTCGTCAATGGCCGACGCCAACAATCTGGGCTGGAAACTCGCCGCCGTATTGCATGGCAACGCACCCGATGCATTGCTCGACAGCTATTCGCCGGAGCGGCGCGCCGCCACCTTTGACGTGTTCGCCAACGCCGCCAAGAGCACGCGCTTCATGACACCGCCGACGCGCGGCTACACCTTGCTGCGCGATGCGGCCCTGCAATTGGCGGTGACTGAAGAATTCGCCGGGCAATGGATCAACCCGCGCCAGTCCGCGCCTTACGACTATGTGGCGAGCGCATTGACGACGCCGGATGAAGATGCGTTCGCGTGCGGCGCACGGCCCGGTGCGCCATTGACATGCGTGAAGCTCGCTGATGGCAGCTATTTGACTGACTATGTCGGCGGCGAATTGACGTTGCTGGTGTTTGGTGATGGTGCGGGCGTTAACGAGCCTCTTGCGTCTCTGTCGCTGGAGGGGAATTCCCCAAGAATGTCTCCCACCAAAGGTTTACAAGCCGCACTCCAAATTCACAGAATCAGTGACGAGGCCGCGATGCGCGCTTGCGATGCCGTCAGCGGCAGCGCCTATCTGGTGCGACCGGATGGACACGTATGCGCGCGCTGGCGGCAGGTGGCCGAAAGCAAAGTGCGCTCTGCGCTCGCGCGCGTGCTTGCCAGGAATGAGAGAGAGTGAACATGCCGCTGTCCATCGAAGCGAACGAGCGTTTGTATGACGCGCTGGCCCAGGCGATTGATGCCGCCGGGCCGGATCAAGAGTCCTTGCTGCTCACCAAACTCGTGCTGTTGTTGGCCAATCAGATTGGCGACGAGCCGGCAGTGAACCAGGCACTTGCCCTTGCGGCGAAGCAGATCGATGCACAACTGACGGGCAGCGCCGCGACGCCAGCCACGCGCTGAATACCGTTCACACCGCGGGCGCACCACGAGGCGTCTTGGGGTTGCAAAACGTTGACAGCTTTACCCGCTAGGATGCTTCCTCGCGCGCCAGAACGAAAAACGCCGGGACAAACCCGGCGTTTGACTTGTAGCTCACTCGTAACCTGCTTCAATCCGCTTGCTTGCGCAAAAACGCCGGAATGTCGTACTTCTCCATCCCCGCTGACGACAGCGCGGCGACCTGCGCTTGCCGCTCTGCGCGCCCGGTGCGGAACACTGCCGGCGTATCGAGCGCGCCGTAGTCAACGCCGGATTGCGGGGCGGCTTCGGTCATCACTATCGCGACATTGTCGGTGCCGGTGCGCAGCATCGGCGCCTGTACCAGTTGCGGTTTCGGTGCGCGCTGGGCATTGGCGCGGCCGAGGCCGGTAGCCACTACCGTGACGCGCAGCTTGTCGCCCATCGACTCGTCGTACACCACACCGCAGATGATGTGGGCATCGGCATCGGCGAAGTGCTTGATGGTCTCCATTACCTCACGGTATTCCTTGAGTTTGACGGAGCGGCTGGCGGTGACGTTGACCAGCACGCCGCGCGCGCCGGTCAGATCAACCCCTTCGAGCAGCGGGCTGGCGACAGCCTGTTCGGCGGCGATGCGTGCGCGGTCCATGCCCTCGGCGTAGGCCGAGCCCATCATCGCCATGCCCATTTCGGACATCACCGTGCGCACATCCTGGAAGTCCACGTTGACCAGACCTGGCTGATTGATGATTTCGGAGATGCCGGCCACGGCGTTGTGCAACACGTCGTCCGCCGCCTTGAAGGCTTGATCCATCTCGACATCTTCACCGAGCACATCCATCAACTTTTCGTTGAGTATGACGATGAGGGAGTCAACGTGCTCGCTCAGTTCCTGAATGCCGGCTTCGGCTGCACGCATGCGCCGCCCGCCTTCAAACACGAAGGGCTTGGTCACCACACCCACAGTAAGGATGCCCATTTCCTTCGCCACCTCCGCGACGATGGGTGCTGCGCCCGTGCCGGTGCCGCCGCCCATGCCGGCGGTGATGAACACCATGTGTGCACCTTGCAGGGCCTCTTGAATGCGCTCCCGCTCGGCGACTGCCGCTGCCTTGCCTTTCTCCGGGTCGGCGCCTGCACCGAGACCGCTGGCACCCAATTGAATCTGGATGCCGGCATTGGTGCGTGTCAACACTTGCGCATCGGTGTTGGCGGCGATGAATTCAACGCCGTGCACTTCGCGCGAGATCATGTGGGCGATGGCATTGCCGCCCGCGCCGCCGACGCCCACCACTTTGATGATGGTGCCACTGGTTTCCACTTCCTGGATTTCGAAAGCCATGTTTATCTCCTTGAATTGCCAATCTTTGAAACACCAAAAAAGAAATCAGGATCCACAGATCAGGATTCAGTTGTTGGAATGTGCTGCCTGTACTCCGCGCTAATTCCTAATCCCTGGTCCCTGGTTTCGCCATTACTGCAAACTTCACTTCCAAAGTCCTGCTCTTGCACTACCTTTAAAAATTTCCTGCAAACCATGTCTTCATGCGCTGTGTGACAGTCAATAAACGGCCCGTCTTTTCCAGCATGCGGCTATTGCGCTGGCGTTGTGCGAGGCCTTCAAACAACAGGCCCACAGCCGTCGCATGGCGCGGACTCTTGACCACTTCTTCGAGCCCACCCTGATAACGCGGCACGCCGATGCGCACCGGCATAGAGAAGACGTCTTCGGCCAGTTGCGACAGACCCCGCAACTGTGATGAGCCACCGGTGAGCACGATGCCGGACGAGAGCAATTCTTCGTAACCCGAATCACGCAGGCTCTGCTGCACCAGAGAAAACAACTCTTCGACGCGCGGCTCGATCACGGCGGCGAGCGCCTGACGGCTCATGCTGTTCGAGCCGCGGTCACCGATGCCGGGCACTTCGATCATGTCGTCAGTGCCAGCGAGGCGCTGCATCGCCACACCGAATCGCAGCTTGATGTCTTCGGCATCCTGGGTCGGCGTGCGCAGCGCCATCGCGATGTCATTGGTGATCTGGCTGCCGGCGATCGGGATCACCGCCGTATGGCGGATCGCGCCGCCGGTGAACACCGCCACATCAGTCGTGCCGCCGCCGATATCGACCAGGGCGACGCCGAGTTCGCGCTCATCTTCTGTCAGCACGGCGAGACTGGAGGCGAGTGGCTGCAGGATCAAGTCCGCCACCTCAAGGCCGCAGCGGCGCACGCACTTGACGATGTTCTGCGCCGCGCTCACCGCACCGGTAACGATATGCACCTTCACTTCGAGACGCACACCACTCATGCCGAGCGGTTCGCGCACATCCTCTTGCCCGTCGATGATGAATTCCTGCGTCATCACGTGCAGAATTTGATGATCGGTCGGGATGTTGACGGCGCGTGCGGTCTCAAGCACGCGCGCGATGTCGGCTTGTGTGACTTCCTTGTCCTTGATCGCGACCATGCCGTGCGAGTTGAAGCTCTTGATGTGGCTGCCGGCGATGCCGGTGTAGGCAGTAGTGATCTTGCAGCCGGCCATCAGCTCGGCTTCTTCGAGCGAGCGCTGAATTGACTCGACCGTCTTTTCGATGTTGACTACCACGCCTTTGCGCAGGCCGATCGAATCGCAACTGCCGGTGCCGATGATGGCGATGCCGCCGTCGGGCAACACTTCGGACACCACCGTGGCAATCTTGGTGGTGCCGATGTCGAGAGCGACGATGAGGTCTTTGTGATCACGGGTCATGGTATTTTTGGCCTCAGGTTCTGGGACGTGCGGGCTTCTTGGAGGCGGGCTTCTTGGAGGCGGGCTTTTTGACCGGCTTGGGTGCGCCTGCCTTTGTGGCAGACGGCTTGTTGATCGACGCGCGCGTGGCTTGAAAACCGGGGATGCGCGCAGCGAAACCATTGGGATAGCGCAGGTCAACCGCCTCGATGCGCGAACCGATGCGCCCTAATGTGGTGGCGTAGTGCGCCACGAAGCGCTCCAGCCGTGCCAGCACCGGCGCGCGCGGCTGCTCGCGCCCGAGGTCGAGCAGCAGGCCATCGTGAGAACGCATTGCGGAGGCTGACACCGCACCGCTGGATATGTTGGTTGTTGAATCGGGAGACGCTGAGCCAGGGGCGACCACCGCACTGCGGCCCAGCCGGATCGTCCATGCCTGACGCGGCGACAGCGCGACTACTGCCGGCGTCTGCCCAATGACGGCAAGACGCTGCGCGAATTCGGCGTAGCGCTGTGCGACTTCCTTTTCGCTGCCGTCCGGCCCGAGCAACAAGGGCAGCGTGGCGCCGATAATTTTTTCGCCTTGCGCATGGAAAGCTTCACCCATCACGCTCACAAAGCGATTGCCCTCTTCATCGTTCCAGCGCGCCAGCGCGCGATGCTCTTCAATTGACACCACCAGACGGTCCGGCCACTGGCGGCGCACGGTCGCGCGGCGCACCCAGGGCAGCGCCTCGAAGGCGGCGCGGGTGATTTCCAGATCGTTGGTAAAGAAGGTGCCGGTGATGCGCGGCACGCAAAATTGCGCCACTTGCGCGGCTTGCACGTGATCGAGTGCGGCACCGGCGGCTCCTGGGGCGCCGGCGGCAGCTACGGCATCCGCACCGCGACTCGACGGCGTCACGACACCTTGCACACTGATGGCGCGAATCGCAAACACCGGCTGATTCGCCGCCCAACGCAGCACCACGAAACTCGCGTAGACGAGCGCCGCCATCACGATCAAGCGCGTCAGACGATTGAGGGTCAGCACGTCATGCCACATGATTAAGCGCGCGCCTCCAGGGTCTGTTCAAGAATGCGCAGGCACAGTTCTTCGTACGAAATGCCGGCCGCCTTCGCCGCCATCGGCACCAGGCTGTGTCCCGTCATGCCCGGTGAGGTGTTGACTTCGAGCAGCCAGGGGTTGCCCTTCTTATCCATCATGAAATCCACGCGCCCCCAACCCGAACA
>JANPAR010000349.1:0-3948 GCA_031430015.1 Burkholderiales bacterium | reverse complement strand
CCCTCTTCAAAAAAGCACTTGAGGCCGTAGCGGAACAGATTTTTGTGATCAGGCGCAATTGTCGGCACAATCTCGCCATGGCCGCGCAACGACAGGCCGGCCGGCAGATATTCCTTGATCGCCACCGGCGCGCCGTATTCGTCGTAGGCCAGATAGACGATGGAAAACCCGCCCGACGCCAGCGGCCGTGCCACCCGGTAATTCTCGAGAATGGTGTTTTCCGGGAGTGCTGAATTGGACTGCGCTGCCATGTCATTCCTGAAGGTTGCGCCCGGCCACTGTCGTTGCGGCGGACGCGAAATGCCAAAAGCGCTGAAAACGCTGCATCACTCCCCACCCTCCGGCGCCGCGCGCGCAACAACGAAGCAGGCAAACCCCTGCGCGCGCGGCGATGGATTGGGGCGGACAAATACAGCGTTTCCTTATAATTGGGTCGAACGGCATTCTAATCAATCTATTCCCTCCGGCACCGCCCCTCACATGATTCTTTCCATGACCGGCTTCGCGGCAGTGTCGCGCGACCTGCCGCACGGCGCGCTCAATCTTGATATCAAGAGCGTCAATTCGCGTTTTCTGGATCTCATGTTCCGCCTCGCCGACGAGGTGCGCGCGTTTGAGCCAGGATTGCGCGAGTCGATCAGCCAGAGCGTCACACGCGGCAAGGTGGAGTTGCGCCTCGGCTATGGCAAGGACGGTCAGGCCGGGCAGCACCGTGCTGGCCGGCCTCTGCATCTGAATGAAGAGGTGGTGCGCCGTCTCGGTGAGGCTGCCGCCGACGTCAAGAAGCTGGTGCCGCAAGCGCTTGATTTGCGCGTGATGGAAGTGCTGCATTGGCCTGGCGTGCTCGAAGACACGGCGTTGAATGCCGACCAGATGCGCGACACCGTCAGCGCGATGATGGTGGAAGCGATGGAAGAGTTTGGCGCGTCGCGTGCGCGCGTAGGCGAAAAGCTCAAAGACATGTTGCTCGCGCGCGTGGCCGGTCTCGAAGACTGGGTCAAGAAGGTGGAGCCGCTGATGCCGCAAGCGGTGCAGGAGCAGCAAGCCAAAATGTCGGCGCGCCTGCGTGATGCGCTCGGCGCGGTGGACGATGAGCGCGTGCGCCAGGAAATCGCCCTCTTCGGTATCAAGATCGACGTAGCCGAAGAGTTGTCGCGCCTCGGTGCGCACTTGTCTGAAGTGCGGCGTGTGCTTGCCAAGGGCGGCGCTTGCGGCAAGCGCCTCGATTTTCTGATGCAGGAGCTGAACCGCGAGGCCAATACGCTTGGCTCAAAATCGGTGTCGGGTGAAATTTCCACCGCCGCCATGGAAATGAAAATCCTGATCGAGCAAATGCGCGAACAGGTGCAGAACATCGAATGAGCGCACCATGAGCGGCTCGCTGCTGGTGATTGCGGCGCCTTCCGGCGCGGGCAAATCGAGCCTGGTCAATGCCTTGGTGGATGTTGACGCCAATCTCGTTGTGTCGATTTCCTTCACTTCGCGCGCCTTGCGTCCGGGCGAGTTCCAGGGGCGCGAATACCATTTCGTCAGCCGCGAGGACTTCCTCGCGATGCGCGAACGCGGCGAATTTCTGGAGAGTGCCGAAGTGCATGGCAATTTTTATGGCACCTCGCGTAAATGGATCGAAGTCGAAATGCGCGGCGGGCGCGACATCGTGCTCGAAATTGACTGTCAGGGCGCGGCGCAGATCCGCAGCATGTTTCCCGAGGTGGTGAGCGTGTTCATTTTGCCGCCCTCGCGCGCTGAATTGGAGCGCCGCCTGCGTGATCGTGGTACCGACAGCGAGGCTGAAATTACGCGGCGCATGCGCAATGCCGATGAGGAAATGCAGCGGGCTGGTGAGTTCGACTATGCTATCATCAATGCCTCTTTTTCCGAGGCCCAAAAATCGCTGCAAGCTATTGTTTTGGCAGCGCGTTTGCGATTCAGGCAGGTTGCCGGGCGCGAGCCGGCAGTGTTCCGCGAGCTGGGTATTTGGCGCTAATTTTTTCGCTGCATTTCCCCGGCTTTTTGCCTGGATTTTTTTTTCGACGATCCCCGCCTTGACTGCCCTGCACTTGGCGCTCTGGCCGTCGAAGCACCAATCCTCACCAAGCACCATTCCGCACGTTCCACGCAGTCCGCATTCCCCCACGAGAGCAACCGCCATGGCCCGCATCACCGTTGAAGATTGTCTGCAAAAGATTCCGAACCGTTTCGATCTGGCTCTTGCTGCCACCTATCGTGCGCGCCAGCTCGCACAGGGTGCCGCGCCCAAACTGGACGCCGGCCGTCACAAGGTCACTGTTACCGCGCTGCGCGAAATCGCTGCCGGTCACGTCGGCATTGAAATGCTTAAGCGCGTACAGAGCTAAAGGACGCTGCGGAGGATGTCATGGATCATCGCTCCGCTTCGCGCAATGCCGCGCGTGCCCAGATAGTTGATCTGGATGAGGCGCGCGAGCGCCTCGCTGGCCGCAACGCTGGCGAATTGAACAATACCGCTCTCGTCAGCCACACTGGCGCCCCCGCCGCGCCTGCATTGCGCAATGCGCAATCCGGCGCCCCCCCCGCCGACACCGTCAACCTGCCCGGTGCATTGTCAGCCAAGGGCGCACAGTTTGAGCAATTCAAAACAGCGCTGACCGCCTACCTGAAAGCGGCGGACATTGAGCGCATCGCAGCGGCCTATGTCTACAGCGACGAAGCCCATCTGGGCCAGATGCGCGCAAGCGGCGAGGAATACATCACCCATCCGCTTGCCGTGGCGGGCATCTGTGCTTCCTGGAAACTCGATACCCAGGCGCTGATGGCGGCGCTGCTGCACGACGTAGTCGAAGACACCGGCATCACCGTCAAGGATGTCGCGGCACGTTTTGGCGCACCGGTGGGCGATCTCGTCGATGGCCTCTCCAAGCTCGACAAGATCGAGTTTGAAAGCCAGGAAACTGCGCAAGCCGAAAATTTCCGCAAGATGCTGTTGGCGATGGCGCGCGATGTGCGCGTGATTCTGGTCAAGCTCGCCGACCGCCTGCACAACATGCGCACCATCGGCTCGTTGCGCAGCGACAAGCGCCGCCGCATTGCGCGCGAGACGATCGAAATTTACGCGCCGATTGCGCATCGCCTCGGTCTCAACCAGGTCTATCGCGAGTTGCAGGATCTGTCATTCGCCAATCTCTACCCGCGCCGCTTTGCGGTGATTTCCAAGGCGATCAAGCTGGCGCGCGGCAACCGCCGTGATGGTGTCAACAAGATTCTTGAAGCGATCCAGCGCGCGCTGCCCGAGGCCGGCATCGAGGCCAAGGTGTATGGGCGCGAGAAGCATGTCTATGGCATCTACCGCAAGATGGTGGAGAAGAAGCTGACCTTCTCGCAGGTGCTTGACGTCTACGGTTTTCGCGTGGTGGTCAAAGACATCGCCACCAGTTATCACACGCTTGGTGTGCTGCACGCGCTCTACAAGCCGGTGCCGGGCAAGTTCAAGGATTACATCGCCATCCCGAAAGTGAATGGCTATCAGTCTTTGCACACCACGCTGATCGGCCCGTTTGGCACGCCGGTGGAATTGCAGATCCGCACCGCCGACATGCACCGCGTGGCCGAAGCCGGTGTGGCGGCGCACTGGCTCTACAAGACCGACGATGCGGCCATTTCGGATGTGCAGAAGAAGACCCACAAGTGGCTGCAGTCGCTGCTCGACATCCAGAATTCGTCGGGTGATCCGGCCGAGTTTCTGGAGCACGTCAAGGTTGATCTGTTCCCCGACGAAGTCTATGTGTTTACGCCCAAGGGCCGCATCATGTCGTTGCCGCGTGGAGCGACGGCGGTGGACTTTGCCTACACCGTGCACACCGGTGTCGGTGATGCCTGCGTTGGCTGCAAGATCAACAATGAGCCGATGCCGCTGCGCACCGAATTGAAAAACGGTGATCTGGTCGAGGTCATCACATCGAGCGGTTCGCA
>JANPAR010000348.1:0-8334 GCA_031430015.1 Burkholderiales bacterium | reverse complement strand
GGGGTCGGCCCCACGCTTGCCAGCTTCGGCGTCCCCGGCGTGCTCGCCGATCCGCTGATGCGGCTCTTCAATTCCAGTGGCGCGCAGATCAATCAAAACGACGATTGGGGTGGCACCCCCACGCTTACCAGCATGGGCATGAAAGAAATGGAAGCGACCGCGCCCTGGGTCGGTCTGCTCGCGCCGGCCGGCACGCCGGCGCCGGTGATCAACCGCCTATCGGAAGAATTGCGCAAATCACTTGCCAGACCCGAAACACGCGAACGCATGCGACAACTCGGTGCTGTCATCATCGGCGACACGCCAGCCGAATTTGCGTCCTTCCTCAAGCGCGACTACGAGCGCTGGACCAAGGTCATCAAAGCATCGGGAGTCAAGGCGCAGTGAACAGCACCTTGAACACCGGCACCACGCGCGCCGTCGACCAGCAGGTCTTCGACGAGATCCGCAATTTCTACGCCGCCGGCCTTAATTTCCGTTCGCACATCGAATGGGGCCATCAACGGGCCAACCCCGGCACCAGCGCCGCTGCCAAGGTGCCGGCGCAAGCCGATATTGGCTACCGCTCCACCAACGCCCTGATCGCGCATGGCGGCGAGATCATCATTCCGGCTGATGCCAGCGATCAGATCGAATATGAAGGGGAGATCGTTGCTGTGATCGGCCGCAAGGCGAAGAACCTCACCGAGGCCAATGCGCTCGATTGCGTAGCCGGCTACACCCTCGGCAACGATGTGAGCGAACGCAGTTGGCAAAAGAGCGACCGCACGCTGTGGCGCGCCAAGAATGCCGACACCTTCAAGCCGATGGGCCCGCGCATCGTCAGCGGCATCGACCCAATGAACCAGCAGATCGACGTGCGCATCAATGGCAACACGGTGTCAAGCTACAACACCAGCGCCATGATCTTCAGTGTGGCGCATTACCTGGCACGCATGTCGCAATACGTCACCCTGCATCCGGGTGACGTGGTGTGGTTTGCCTGCGATGGGCCGACGCTGCCGGCCTTGAAGCACGGCGATCTGGTCGAAGTGGTGTGTGAGGCGATTGGGGTGCTGGGCAATCGCGTGGTGCGGGCACCCTGAAGCCAGGCGGGCAGTCCGCGTCCTTCGCAGCAGCATGCCGCTGAAATCGTTGGTGGATGCGCCTTCACATCCAACGCCGCCCTGCAATCCGCCTCCACCAAGGGTTTCAAGCCATCGCATGGTGCGAATTTCATTGCGGAGCGTTTCCCCGCAAGGAACTGGCGAGCGCTGCCAGCACATCCGCGATCTGCTTTGCCACCGCAGGTGGCGGCAGCGGCACCTGAAGGCTTGACGCACCGGTCGCCGGGTCACGCTTGATCCACGGATGCGCCGGCGCATTCACAACATGGGCCGACGCAAACGCGGAGACCAGCTGTGCACCGGCCTGCGCCAGTAGATGCCAGGGATCAGCCGCAGCTGCGCCCGGCCCGGCCGCCGCAGCCTCGAATGGCGTCTTGGCTGACGGGGCGGCGTCGCACTCCTGCCCGGCAGCACGCTGGCCGTCTTGAGGCGCAGCCTCGCGCGTGTCCGGTTGCGCAGCATTCCGCGCTCCCGTCTGCGCCGCGGCACCATCCCCATCCCCATCCCCTTCCCCACCCGCACCCGCATGTGCGGCTTCTTCTTCCACCGTCACGGCCTCTCCTTCCCCCATGCGCCCGGTGACGTTCTCGACATCCTTCATGAAGCGGTTCAGGCGTGAGCCGCCGAACGACACATCGCCGCTGCCGCCATCGAGAATGCCCGCCGACAGCGAGCGCTTGAACGCGAGCACCGAGAGCATGCCTTCCTCGATGGTGCCCTTTGAAACAAAGTTGACGATCTGCACCGGGCGCTTTTGCCCCATGCGGTGAATCCTTGAAATGCGCTGCTCCAGAATCGCCGGGTTCCACGGCAGGTCCATGTTGATGAGGGTCGAGGCGTGCTGCAGGTTCAGTCCCGTGCTGCCCGCGTCGGTGGACAAAAACACGCGGCACGCCGGATCATCGCGAAAGCGCTCGACCAGGGCCGGCCGCTTCTCCGACGGCACGCTGCCGTGAAAGCTGACATAGCCGATGCCGCGTGCGTCAAGACGCCGGATCACGATCTCGTGGCTGCGCGTCCATTGCGAAAACACCACCGCCTTGGCATCCGGCTGCACGAACAGTTGGTCAAGCAGCGCGGCGATTTCGTCGGCCTTGACGCCGTGGTCGCTGACCTGATCCAGCAGATAGGTGCTGTTGCAGGACATGCGCATGTTCTGCAGGGCGCAGGTGAGCCGCCGCTGGTCCACGTCCGACAGAAAGCGGGTCTTGCGCCAGCGCTTCACGATGCGCGCCACCGTGTCGGCGTTCTCCTCGTGCAGCTGGATCTGCATCGCCGTCATCGGCACCAGCAGGTTTTGATCGCGGCGCACCGGCAGCTGGCGCAACACTTCGGCCTTGCGGCGGCGAATCATCACGGGCGCGAGGGTCTGGCCGATCTGCGCGAGGCCGGTGTAGCCGGTGACGCGCCCGGCGTCATCCTTGACCTGATGCTGATGCAGCAACTTCCAGGTGGGGCCGAGCCGGTGCTGATCGACGAATTGCACGATCGAAATCAATTCTTCGAGCTTGTTCTCCAGCGGCGTGCCGGTGAGCACCACCGCATACGGGCTGTTGATGCGCTTCAACGCGCGCGCGGCGATGGTGTTCCAGTTTTTGATGCGCTGCGCTTCATCGACGATGATGAGATCGGGCATCCATGCCGCAATCAAATCCAGGTCGGGCTTGAGTTTTTCGTAATTGGTGATTTTGCAGAAATCTTCCTCCGCGTAATCCTTTTGCCGCTGCGCGCGGCCCCCCGCGAGAACGCGTGCGTCGCGCCCGGAAAAACGCTTGATCTCGCTCTGCCATTGATACTTGAGCGAGGTCGGGCAGATCACCAGCACCCGCGTCGCGCCAAAATGCCGCGCCAGCAATTCGGCGGCGGCGATCGCCTGAATCGTCTTGCCCAGCCCCATCTCGTCGCCAATCAGCGCGCGGCCGGAGCGCACCGCAAACAATGCGCCCTCCATCTGATACGGGTAGAGCGGCACCTTGAGCAACTGCGCAAGTCCGGGGTCTTGCGCGCCACGCGGAAACAACGCCTGCAACACCGCCGCGCGGCGCGCGGCATCGCGTTGGCCGGCCGCGAAGTCGAGCGCGTCGTCGTAGGCGCGCAGCTCGTGTCCGGTGGCGGCGATCAGGGCGATGAAGCGCTCCATCTGGTCAAAGCGCTCCGGCGGCAGCAGCCAATTGCGCGCGGGGTCGAACAGTTGCGCCGCCGCCTCGCGGGCGGCAGGCGGACAATCCGTGCCGGCGCGAAAGTGAATGCCGCGCACACCGCCATCATTGCGCAAATAGAGTTCTGAAAAAACCGGTTGGTAGCCGCGTGCGAATGCCGCTTTTGCGCCGCGCTTTTTCGCCAGCCGCGCGAGCGTGAATTCAATGTGCTTGCAGGTGCCAAGTTCATTGGTCGCGTAGTCGGGGCAGGCGCAAAAATTGTCGCCGGGGCTGGCACCGCGAACCGCCACGTAATAGCTGGATTTCGACTCCGGATTGCTGACGCGGTATTCGGAAAAAAACGGCTCGCCGCCGGTGTTCTCCAGGCCGAACGCCTGATCGCGGCCGAATTGCCGGCGCAGGGCGCGCTGCCAGTCCACCGTCGACAGACCGGCGGGGACATGAGTGCGCGAGAATTTCGGTTCCCTGGGGGCCGCCTTGTTCCGTCCCGCGGCAGGCTTGGCCGCAGATTTGGCCTTGGTATTGTTCGATTTCATTGGCGTGCAATCTGGTGGGTTGCGGGAATTAAATGTGCCGGCCGACGCTGTCCATTGACATCCAGAATCGTCCGCCCTGAACAGCTACCAGTCAATCGCACGCTAATACTTCCCGATGCGCGGTACGGCCTTACCCTCATGCGGCGAGCAACTCCTTCGGCAGCGGCTCGACCTTCGCATATCGGCCGGCGTCCTGCTGCGCATCCCAAAGTTCGACAGCCTGCTGCATGCGCAGCCAGACTTCCGGCGTGGTGCGCAGCACCTTGGCCAGACGCACGGCGATCTCCGCGCTCAAGCCGCGCTTCTCATGCAGCAACTCAGAAACGGTCAGCCGGCTCACGCCCATGTGCACGGCAAACTGCGCCTGGGTGATGTCCAGTTGCCGCAGCACATCTTCGCGCAGCACTGCGCCGGGGTGCGTCGGGCGGCGTTTGGGGTCTCGTAGTGATTTCATCAGTGGTAGTCCTCCAGATCAACGCCGGTGGCGTCCTCGCCGTTGAACGAAAAGGTGATTCGGTAGTTGGCTGTTACCGCTACCGAGTAAGTGCCTTTGCGGTCGCCCTTCAATTCGTGATACTAGTCTTTTCCAACGAGGTATGAGCCTGGAAGGGATACTGATTGACGCTGCCTGAAAAGAAAAAAGCCAGAATCCCGAGGGAAATCTGGCTTTCTTGGTACTGCCTGAAGTGCCTTGATACTTTGAATTGGTGGGCCGGGGTCACTCTAATTCAGGCTGGAAACCGTTGGTGGAAGCGACTCCAATCGCATGAATTTTCATGAGTTACCCCCAAACCTACCCCCACAGCTTTGGGGTGATGTTCTTATCGTACGTCCGGTCAATCCGTCTACGCCATTCGTGGTCGCTGTTTCGACCAAATGCCGCGCATGCTCCAGCGCCCGCGCCGCCTCAATCGCGAGCATAAACCCGGTCTCATCGCTTTTTCCTGCGGGAGGTCGTCAGCCAAGGCGCCCCGGCTGAATCAGCTACCGTTTTGACTACGGCAACCGGCATGCCTCCAGCGAGGGACGAACGCGGGTAGAGAGCTTTGTGAATCGCGGCGTCTAGTGTTTCGGAATCGGCAACATCGGACAGCCCCAAGCGAGACGTGCCCAACAATCCGGGTCGCGCGCTTCCATCCGCTGATAGAACGGCAGTGGTGACAGCCGTTCTTTTAAGTGTGCCGCGACCAACGCCACTTGCTCGGGCGTCACCACTTTGGGCGAGTGCTTCAAAGTCTGCGTCTGCAAAGGTTGTTCCATCGCTGATTCTCTCGAACCTTTTAGAGCAAAAATTGTAGCTCAAGTCCTTGATTTTCCACGCGGCGTTCGTGACGTTTTCGTCGTTCGTCAGCAGCAATGCCCGCGGGGTATGGGCGTCATCGCCTCGCTTCCAATCAAGCGCTCGCACGCGCTATCCACGTTGCGATCAGCGTGCGTAAAGGCTGGTGGGCGCACTCTGGTATCTTCTCGGTTGAGTCCTGCGGTTTGGCTCTGGTCTTGGAGGATTGGACTCCATCTGCCTCGAACCGCGCAGGACTCACATCACCGGCCGACGCGCCTACTTCTTGCTGAATGCCTTTTGAAAGGTGGCTGACGCGTCCTTCGAGTGTTGCCGAAGCGCCGCTTTCTCGGCCGGCGTCAACATCACGGAAACCGGCTTCACCAGGTAGGGCGCGCGTGGCGTCACCGTTCCGGATCCGCCCAGCGTCAGCCCTTCCGTCCGAACCGGGTAGCGCTTCACCGGTGCGGTCTTGGGTTTGCGTGGATGCTGGTTCACGCCCGCCATTCTCCTCCAAGTGCGCTGATGTGAGGTCCTTCGGTGGCATCCACACAAAGCCGCCGAGCACCCGCCACAATGCTCACGCTTGGCGCACCCGGCCGACTGCACCCCGTTGCGCCGTGATTGCACACGTTCATCCGACCGGCAACGGATCATGTTCAGCGCGGATGAAGGGAAAATTCATCGATTGTCCTTGGCTATAAATTTCCGGAAACTGTTATTTTTCCTTACTCATTCGAAGTACCTTTTTGCATCGACTTCGGTGCCGTGCTGCATGAATTGCATCGCTGCCGGGTGGAACCAAAACGCAAGCTTCCCCTCCCATTCGCCATTCCGTTGCTTGTCGCAGATCACAAAACAGTCCGGTTCTTTAGATTGATCGGACGTAATATCGCCTTCTTCGCGTGCCTTCTCCTTGCGCTTGTTGCGCCACACCGTGAGCACGTTGTCCACCTGGTCGGTGATGGCGCCCGAACCCTTGGCGTCGAATTTCCCCGGCTTCCCCGTCTCATCCTGCATTTTGCGAACGTGGTGCACGACATGGATGTGCATCCCGGTTTCCTTTGCCAGAGAGCACACCTGGTCGATGAAGTCTTTCTGGCCGTTGTAGTCATCCTCCCCACGCACGCACTTCATCAGGCTGTCGATGAAGAAGTGCTTGACCCCGAGCGTCGCCGCATACCGGCCGCACGCGATCACCCGATCCGGCTTCACTTGACCATGCACGTCGTATAGCCAGAGTTTTCCGTCCGTCCAGTTGTGAAATTGGCGGATGAATTCCGCATCCGGCAGGTTTCCGCCGAAAGCCTGTCGCGTCATGCGCTGCATCGTCCCCGCCGGCTTCATCTCGAAGCTCGCAAGGCACGCTGGCTCACCCGCCAGTTGAAGATCAAGCGCCACCTGACTGGTGAACATCGACTTCCCGTGCCCGTTGATGCCTGGCCAGAGCGTAACTTCGGCGGGACGGAAGCGCAGCTTGTCGTGGGTCTTGCTCCAGCCCATCCTCGAGCCGAAATCATTTTCCGGCCCGTGAAAACGTGCCATGACTTCATCGGCCCAGCTGGATGCCGAGCGCACAAAGCCGGATTCGTCAGGGCCGGTGACGTAATCGTCAAGGTTGATCGTGTCGGGGATCAGTCTCATGCCGCCTCCTTAAGCCATGCCAGATTGCTCGCTTGGGTGCGGTTCAATCTTTCATCGAGGGGGGTTGATTTGAGCTTCAGGCCGGGATGCGCATGGCGGGCCTTGGAGACGCGAGCCACCGCATCAAAGTCATTCACCATGACCAATGCCCCGATAGCGTCATAGAACGAATTCGGCCACTCCAATTCGATGAGCGAGCCGCCCTCCTGATCCAAGTCCCACAGCAGCAAACCCTCGACGTAGCCGGTGTCGGCAAATTTTCGGAATTGGAATTGCGGTACCGCTTTGAGAATAGCCATCAGGGTATCCCGCGCATCCATGCCGCGCCGACCGAACACATGCACCTCCAGACCGCGCAGCCAGTCCCAGCGGTACTCGCGCCCAAGATTTGCGATCACCACAGCCGCTTCAGGCCACCATGGCAGCCTGCCGATGAGAGAAATGATCAACGGACCATCCGGTACCAAACCGCGTAACCTGCGGTTGTCCTCAATCACCTTGGCACCGATGGGGATCATACGTACGCCCCGTGATTGACACTCTGTGCCGCGGGTAAGCTGCCCAGCTTTGCCGCATCTTCTCGCCGCCCTTTGATGATGGCCAGGGCGCAGCCGAAGTTCTTGCCAGCTTTGGAAGCCTCCGCAGCAGCTGTCCGGAATTCATCCTCTGTTGCCCCTGCCTCGATCATTGCCAGCAAGCGCACATCACCAGGGTTCACGGCGGCAATACCAGCTTCGCGCATAGCCTTGATCATCAGACCAGCCTTGGTGGCGCGCGCGATTTCTCCGTTCGACTCTACATCCCTTCCTCTCCCTTCTACATCTACATCCGGGGGGTACTCCTCGCCGAGCTTTCCGCGAGGATTCGGCGAACCTTCGGCGAGCGGTAGCGGATACTTCCGCGAAGGCTTGTCGATTTTTTGGTGTTTCGACCACCCGGTAACAATCCAAAAATCATCCGCCCCGACTCTGTATTCTTGAATCAGACCAACTGAAACCAGTTCGGCGACCAGTGCGGTTATCTCTTTGATGGTGATCGAGTCGAACGGGAAGACCTGAGCCTTCAGCGTCATGTACTTCGCCGGGTGGACTCCCTGGTCATCACAGAAATTCCACATGCCGATGAACAGTAGGCGAGCGGTAGTCGAGCACTCGCCGATTTGTTCCGATACCCAGAACTCAGGCTTGATTGAACGAATGCGGGACACGTCAGCGACCTCGCAATCCGTGCGGGTCATCGCGCTCATGCCGCGCCTGGCGGTAGGCCTCCAGCAGGACTTGTAGCTCGACCGGCGGCACATCGCCCATGAACCGCACCGTGCCATCGCTGTACTGAACCGACGGGTCACCTTTCACGAAAGCGATTCGCACGGCCTTGGGTCGCTCATATACCTCGCGCAGCGACGCTATGAAGGCCGGCTCGCAGCCCAGCATGCCGGCGGCCATCTCACACTCTCCGTGCTCTTCAAGCGTAAGCGTCCGGCGAACCCACATTGACAAGCGGTTCACTACGATGTCCGCGCCGGAGCGAAGCTACTTCCCGAAGTTCCAGGGCATCAGCGCATCAAGGTCGTCGCGTTTCGCTGTGGGCAGCTTGATCAGCACGTCCAG
>JANPAR010000347.1:0-30616 GCA_031430015.1 Burkholderiales bacterium | reverse complement strand
CCAGCGGTTTCGATGTCCAGATCCACCAGCTTCTGTCCATCGACGATCGCAACCCGCAGTTCCTCTGCGTGGGTTGCGTTGAATAACATGCGTTTCATTGAATGCTCCCTGCACGCACCCTGCCGCAGGGGTTAATCGGGTCTGCCTTGCTGCACGAACGCGTGGCGCGGCGGCCGCAAGGCTGAACCAGCCAAGCAGCGCGAACACACCAAGAAAAAAGCCGGATTGCAAAAGAGTCTGCATGGGGCTAGCCGTTTGTGGAGGACAAGGAATTTGGTGAGAAGCGTGACGCTCGCTAAACAGCAGGCATCATGAAAATCTCGGGGTTACGACCGGTGCGTGCAATGTGAATTGCTGATTTAACTTAACATCGCCCATTGTCTTGTTGAAGGCGGGCGACTTGCCTTTGAGTGATCTGGAGTGTGCCGGAAAGGATTGCGGGGCCGTCGGTGATGAGTCACCGGAAACTGCCGCAACACCGGTACAAAAAACACTGCCTAAAACCAGTCCACTTCCCAAATTATATAGAGAAATGAAGGATTTAGGGAACGCTTCCGTGGAATGGCTTGAGGTCGGCGATGACAGCGCCGGGATGCGTCTCGACAATTTTTTGTTGAAGCGCCTCAAGGGCGCGCCGCAGAGCCTGATCTACCGCATCATCCATTCTGGCGAGGTGCGCGTGAACAAGGGGCGCGCGAAGGCATCGTCCAAAATTGTGCTGGGGGACGTGGTGCGGGTGCCGCCAGTGCGGCTGGAGGCGCGCAGCAGCGCGCAAGCGGGCAGGGTTGGTGCTGCTGAGGCCGCCGTGGCGGGAGAGGCGGGCGGCGGCGGCACTGCAGGTTCCGTGGACGCGCGCCGTGCAGCCGGTGCCGCAGGCGTGGGCGCGCAGCGCGCCAGGCTCCATCAAGTGCGCGCTGGATCAGACCTCGACATTATTTTTGAAGACGACGCACTGCTCGCGATCAACAAGCCATCAGGCCTGGCGGTGCACGGCGGCAGCGGCGTGAGCTTTGGCGTGATCGAGGCATTGCGCGCGGCGCGGCCCGACGCAAAATTTTTGGAGCTGGTGCATCGCATCGACCGCGACACCTCGGGCGTATTGCTGCTCGCCAAAAAACGCACGGTGCTGGTCGCGATGCACGCACTGCTGCGCGAAGGCAAAACCGACAAGCGCTATTTCGCGCTCGTGAAGGGTGATTGGCCGCACATCGCCAAACACCATATCACCACCTCACTGGCAAAATATGTGACCGAGGCTGGCGAGCGCCGCGTCGCCGCAGCCGATGACGCGGAGTACTCCAAAGACGCGCACACCATCGTGAGCGTGGTCAAGCGCTACGGTGCGGGCAGTGATGCCATGACCCTGATCGAAGCGCAAATCAAGACCGGCCGCACGCACCAGATTCGCGTGCATCTGGCGGGTGAGGGTTATCCGCTTGCGGGGGACGACAAATACGGCGACTTTGCGTTCAACAAGCGCGAAGCCAAACGCGGCTTGAAGCGCCTGTTTTTGCACGCCGCTAAAATGGTGTTTGTGCATCCGGTCAGCGAGGTGCGTGTGCGTGTCGAGGCCCCTCTGCCGCCAGATTGCGCGGCGTATTTGCGGCAGCGGTTCGTGCATCCGGGGGCGCATTGATCCGTGCGCATGAAAACCGGCCCGGCAGTTTGTTGCGCCTGATCCTCCCGCTTACCCGCACCCACCAACCGTCTCCGGCCATTGTCCTTTAATAGCGGCTTCCACCAAGGCTTTCCGGCCAATGTGCCGGTACAAAATAAATGAACAAACAGTTTGATCTCGTCGTATTCGATTGGGATGGCACGGTGATGGACTCGACCGGCACCATCGTCAGCTGCATTCAGCAGGCGGCGCGTGATCTGGGCTATGAAGCGCCGCGAGACGAACTGGCGAGCTACGTCATCGGCCTCGGCCTTAACGACGCCTTGCAAAAAGCGGTGCCGAGCCTGCCCGCTGCCGAGTACCCAAAGCTGGTGCAGCGCTATGTCGCGCACTGGCGCACGCGCGAACACGAGATGACTTTGTTTGATGGCATGCGTGAATTGCTCGATGAACTCAAGGCGCGCGATTTCAAGCTCGCGGTCGCCACCGGCAAATCGCGCGCGGGCCTCGACCGTTCGATGACCCACGGCGGCCTAGACGGAATCTTCGACTGGACCCGCTGTGCCGATGAGACCCACTCCAAGCCGCATCCGCAAATGCTGCATGACCTGCTCGAGCGCTTCATGGTCGAGCCGCAACGCGCGCTGATGATCGGGGACACCACGCACGATTCGCAAATGGCGGTCAATGCGGGTGTACCGGCGCTGTCGGTTACTTACGGTGCGCATCCGCGTTCGCAACTGCAAACGGTCAATACGCTGGCGATTGTCGATAGCGTTTCGGCGTTGCGCCATTGGCTGGCCGACCACGCATGAGTCGTGCGACGTCAACCTTGAGCTTCAGCGCATGACCGAGCCCGCACGCGTCATCTGTGCCAGCAGCGAACTCGCCGAAGGCGGGCGCGGTGTGCGCTTCGAGGCCGAGCTCAAGGGCCGTGTGCGCAGCGCCTTCGTGGTGCGCTACGACGGAGTCGCGCGCGCCTATTTGAACCAATGTGCGCATGTGCCGGTCGAACTGGATTGGCAACCCGGCGTGTTCTTCGATAGCAACGGCCTATACTTTGTGTGCGCCACCCATGGCGCGATGTATGACCCCACCAGCGGCGCGTGCGCTGGCGGCCCCTGCCGCGGTGGCGGTTTGATCCCGGTGGCAGTGCGTGAGCACGATGGCCACGTTTACCTGGAAGAGTAGAAGCACATGGCCAATGAAGACCCAACCTGGGAGCGCCAGGCGATTGAGAAACTGGCGTTCGCTGCCCTCAAAGAACAGAAGTCCTCAAGGCGCTGGGGCATCTTTTTCAAGCTGCTCACCTTTGCCTACATTACGTTTTTGATTGTCAGTGTGGCGGGCCTGCCCTTCTTCTCCAAATCGCACGGTACCACCGACAAGAAGCACACCGCACTGGTGGAGCTGCGTGGCGTGATCGAGACGTCAGGGGACGCCAGTGGCGACCGCCTCACCGCAGCGCTCGGCAGCGCCTTCAAGGACGAAGACTCGGTCGGCGTCATCCTGCGCATCAACAGCCCCGGCGGCAGCCCGGTGCAGTCGGGCATAGTCTACGACGAGATCAAGCGCCTGCGCGCGAAATATCCCGACAAACCGCTGCACGTGGTGATTGAAGACATCTGTGCCTCGGGCGGCTACTACATTGCCTCGGCTGCCGACAAAATTTATGTAGACAAGGCCTCGCTGATCGGCTCCATCGGCGTCTTGATGGACGGCTTCGGTTTTACCGGCACCATGGAAAAACTCGGCGTCGAACGGCGCTTGATGACGGCAGGGGAGAACAAGGCTTTCATGGATCCGTTCTCGCCGGTCAACGAAGCGCATCAGGCCTTCACCAAAGCGCTGCTCACTGACATTCACGGCCAGTTCATCGACGTGGTCAAAAAGGGCCGCGGCAAGCGCCTCAAAGACAATCCTGAAATTTTTTCTGGCCTGATGTGGACGGGGGCCAAGGGCATTGAACTTGGGTTGGCCGATGGCTACGGCACGGTCGATTCAGTCGCGCGCGACGTGTTTAAGGCCGAAACCGTGATCGACTACACCGAGAAAGAAAACATCGCCGACCGTCTCGCCAAGCGCTTCGGTGCGCAAGTCGGCAGTGTGATTGCTGATCGCGTGGCACCACGGGTGGGGACATTGCGCTAATCGGGGATGCGCAGGAGAATGGCTCCAGAAGCTATTCTCCCTGATCAGGCAGGCTGCGCCAAGGTTGGCGCGCTGTCCTCCAGAGTCATCCTGCGCATGTCGCGCTTGTAGCGTTGGTCGTCATACGCGCGACCGCGATGCATGGTGCAGCGGTTATCCCAAATCACCAGATCATGGACGCGCCAGGTGTGGCTGTAGACAAACTGGCGCTGCGTGGCGTGTTCGGTGAGATCACGAATCAGCATCAAGGCCTCGGGGCGCGGCATGCCGCGGATCGCGCCGATGTGCGACGCCAGATACAACGAGCGCCGCTTTGACCGCGCATGCCGCCGCACCAGACGCTGCGGCACTGGTGCGAATGTCTGGCGTTCTGCTTCGGTGAAAGCGTCGAAACCAAGCAGCGCGCGCGAGTACAGCAGCGAGTGATCGCAGGTCATGTGTTCGATGCGCTTCTGCATCGGCACTGGCAACGCATCCCACGCCGCACGCATGTCGGCAAACTCGGTCTCGCCGCCCTCGGGCGGAATCGCGCGCGCATGCAGCATCGAATATTTGGCCGGCGTTGCCTTGAAACTCGAATCGGTGTGCCACAGCATGTTGCCGAGGTTGAACAGGCGGCGCCGGTCTTCAACCGGCAGCAGCGAGCCATCGACTTCAAGGTTGGAAATGTCCACCATCTCGCGGTGCTTCAAGCGCTGCTTCTCCATTCCCACTTGCGCGGGCATGGGTTCGAGCGGCCCGAGCGCGCGCGCAAACGCCATCTGCTGCTCATCGTCTATTTGCTGGCCGCGCAGTACTGCCACGCCATACTGATCCATCGCCGCGTCTATCGCGGCACACAGTGGCGCAGACGGCGGATCGCGCAGATCAACGCCGGTCACTTCGCACGCAAAGAGGGGATGCAATGGTCTAGGGTTGATGTTCACTGGGCGTCTCCAGCCACACAACGATGCCAATTTGTTGGCAGATACAAAAACTCCCCGGGCGCGCCGGGCGGACTTCAGTCTTCCTTGTCAGCCAGCATTGTGCCTTTGCAGTTTTTCGCGCCGCACAGGCATTGCCAAATCTTCTTCATGCGCTTGGTGTGCGGTTCATCAAGGGTGATGAGGTAGTCGTAGGTGAGTTCGTCGCCGGCCTTGATGTTGCGGATGGCGTGAATGAAGACGCGCTCTTTTTCCGGCCGGCCGCCGTCGTCTTCTTCGGTTTCCGATTCGCAATTGGGCGTGCAGCCGTGATTGATCCAGCGTGCCGCGTTGCTGCGGAAATTACCGTCGATGACGTAGTAGTCGTTAAGCGTGAACAGGAAGGTATGGCCGGTATCCGAGGTGTTTCCATAGACGAGGTCGGATTCTTTTTGCGTCATGCGCGTGCCTTTGTACTCAATGATGCGCGTGCCTTTTTTGATTGGCGCGATCGCGAACACGCCGCGGCCGTGGATGGGGGAGTTGCGGACTTCAATCAATTTCTCGGTCATGATGTGAGGAAAAATGGTGGATGTAAGTGACTAAGGCAATAGCGGCGGCGGCGGAAAAAATTCGGGCGTCCCGGTTTGCCGCCGGGACGCCCGCATGGTCACTCGGTGAACGCCGAGATTTTAAGGGTTCTGCTTCAAGCGTTGCGTCGAATGAACTCCGCAATTTTCGGTTGAATCAGGTCACGCCAGCGCCGCCCGGCAAAGATGCCGTAGTGGCCGCACTGCGGCGCGGTGTAATGCTGCTTCTTCGCTTTCGGCACGCCAATGCACAGGTCGTGCGCTGCTTGGGTCTGGCCACCGCCGGAAATATCGTCGAGCTCGCCCTCGATGGTGAACAGGGCTGTTTTGGTGATGGCTGCGGGTTCGATCGTTTGGTTGCCGAGGGTTTTGCCGGTGATCCACGTGCCATTTGCCAGCGCGTGTTCCTGGAACACAATGCGGATGGTGTCGAGGTAGTAGTCAGCATCCATGTCGAGCACGGCGTTGTATTCGTCATAAAACTGGCGGTGCGCTTCGGCAGAGCTGCCATCGCCTTTGACCAGATGCTGGTAATAGTCCTTGTGGCTTTGCATGTGGCGGTCCGGATTCATCGCCACAAAGCCGGCGTGCTGCAAAAAACCGGGGTAAACGCGCCGCATGAAGCCGGGCTGGTTGGCCGGCACGCGGTGAATCACGTTGTGCTCGAACCATTGAATTGGCTTGGTGGTGGCGAGGTTGTTCACCTGCGTCGGGTTGCGGCGCGAATCAATCGGCCCGCCCATCATGGTCATGGTGCGCGGGCTTTTTGCATCCTTGTTGGCCGCCATCAGCGAGAGCGCGGCGAGCACTGGTACGGTCGGCTGGCACACCGAGATGACATGCACGTTCGGTCCGAGCAGACGCACGAATTCGATCACATAGGCGATGTAATCATCGAGATGAAAACTGCCGTCGGAAACCGGCACCAGGCGCGCATCGCGCCAATCGGTGATGTAGACATCGTGGTCGTGCAGCATCGCCCGCACGGTGTCGCGCAGCAAGGTCGAGTGATGGCCCGACAGGGGGGCCACGATCAGCACCGTGGGGTCGTTGAACTTGCCCTCGCGCTTGAAATGCAGCAGGCGGCAAAACGGTTTGTCGATCACGGTTTCTTCTTGCACCGCCACCGGTTTGCCATTGACCAGAGTCTCCTTGATGCCAAACTCGGGCTTGTCGTACAGCTTGCCCACACGATGCAGCAAGTCGTAACTCGCCGACATTTCGCGTGCGAACGGCATGTACGACAGCGGGCTGGAAGGGTGAGAATAAAGCGACGCCGCAGTCTCGGCAAATGAAGTCAACGGGTTCAGCCACTGGCGCTGCATTTCGTGAAGTTGGTAGAGCATGGGCGATTGTTCTCAAGGTGCGACGGAGGCTGCGTAGGGTTGACGCTGTGCGGCAAAAGGCGGGGAATAACGCTTTATGCCGTCGGAATTGTACTATGTGGCGGCGCAGCAAAATGCCTGCTGGAATCGTCAATAATGCGCTGTGCGATGCCTCGCGCCGAGATCTGGACATACTGTTCGGATCCATGCGTCCGCGTGCATTCCGTGCGGACCCGCCCCCAATTTCTATCGCTGGCATTTTCATTGCGGCGGTCATGTCCTCGCCGCCCAAACAGGAGCCTCAATGCAACTCGAATTGGAAGGTCGCACTGCACTGGTGTCTGGTGCCAGCGCCGGCATTGGTGCCGGTATTGCGCGGGTGCTGGCACAAGAGGGCCTGCGCGTGGTCATCACGGCGCGGCGCGCCGACCGGCTGGAGCAGCTTGCCGCCACCATCGTCAGCGCCGGTGGCACCGCGCCGCTGGTGGTGGCCGGTGACATCACCGATGGTGGCGACGTGACGCGCATCGCCGCCGCCGCGCAGGCCGCGCTCGGGCCGATTCAAATTCTCGTCAATTGCGCCGGCGGCTCGCGGCCGCTCAATGTCGATGCCGCCGATGCCGCCTGGGACGAAGCCTTCGCACTCAATTTCACCGCGGCGCGCCGCCTCACCGAAGCGCTGTTGCCGGACATGCGGGCGCGGCACTGGGGGCGCATCATCAATATCAGCGGCTCAATGGAGCCGCGTTCGCTCAACGCCGCGAGCGCCGCCAAGGCGGCGCTGCACCTGTGGGCCAAGGGCCTGTCGCGCGACGTCGCGGTCGATGGCGTCACCGTCAATACCATTCCACCAGGACGCATCAACAGCGAACAGATCCTCGAGAAGCTGCACCCCACCGAAGCCTCGCGCCGCACCTTCATCGCCGAGAACATCCCGATCGGCTATTTCGGCGAGCCCGAAGACATCGGCCATCTGGTGGCCTTCCTCGCTTCACCGTTGGCGCGCTACATCACCGGCGCCGTGATTCCAGTGGATGGCGGCATGCACTTTTACGGGCATTAGGCGGCACCAGCGCCAAGAGGAAATCGGTCGGAAACCGTTGGTGGGTGAGGGTTTGCGCGGCACCACGGCCGGCAGCCCTTGGTGGTGGCGTCTCCTCGCGCGATGTGCTCGTCATAATTTCCGCTTGCAACCGGGAATACTGCCCGCACATGGGGTCCATCCGACAAACGGCTGCGCGGCTCTTGGGCCGATAACCCGCTTCCTTGTGGTCGGCCGCGCGTCAGCGACGCGCAAGTTTCCGGTCGGGGCTGATCATGAACCATTGCGCCATTCTTGTCGTCGTCCTCTGCTTGCTGGGCGGCTGCGCCGCGGCCGAACCGATGAATCCGGTTGACCTCGACCCGGGGGCGTTGCCGCCCCCGGACATCAGCCTCAACATTCCCGGCCTCGGCCCCTGTACCGACAACCCGGATCGCAGCTTGCGCCTTGATTCAAGCCAGCCATTGGTTCTGCTCGTGCATGGCTGTTTCGGTTCATCCGGCCAGTTTCGCGGCCTGGCGCAGGTGCTGGCGTTTCACGGCCAGCAATCCGCCTGCTTCACCTACGATGACCGCGCCAGGCTGGCCGAAGTCGCTGCCGACCTGAGACGCGCAGTCACGCAACTGAGCGCGCAATCGCACACGCCGAAGATCACCGTGATCGGGCACAGCCAGGGCGCGCTGATCGCGCGCAAGTCCATGACCAACTCGGTGCCCGTGTCGTTGCCGGGCGGCCCGGTCGATCTGCGACTGGTCACTATCTCCGGCCCGTTCTCGGGAATCGAGTCGGCCCGCACCTGCGGCAAGGCCTGGTTGTACCCGGTCTCGCTGGGGCTGCTGCCCTTAAGCTGCTTCCTGGCGACCGGGCCGAAGTGGGCGGACATTACCTTCGCGTCCCGTTTCATCCTCGAGCCGGGCGTATTGGCGCCGCAGATCGCCAATCATCTGAAGATCGACACCGACGAGCGCGACACCTGCCGGCGCCAGGAGAGTGGGCGCTGCGTGGAGGACGACATCATCTTCTCGCTGGCCGAGCAGCGCAATGCCCTGGTCGAAACCGATCCGCGCGTCAAGCGCGTGGAAGTCAGGGCAGGGCATGTCGAAATCGTGGGCGACAAGCGCGTGGCCCCGACCAAACTGATTTCGATCCTGCAGGACCAGGGTGTGCTGCGCCCGACTGCGCCGGTGCGCCTGTCGGCCTTCAACCGGCTGCTCTCGCAGCTCTACCAGGATGATCGATTGCAATAGCCCGTCTGGTCGAGGAGTGGTCCTTACGGCGATTTCTTGACATACTTCTTCAGCCCTTCGAGCATCATTCCCCAATTCTTCGCCGATTCCGCGCGCGCCTTCTCGTCGGCGTTGTTGTCCTGGGAAGTGGAAACCCCAGTTTCACCGCCGTCGCCGGAAAGACTGAATGTGACGGTGTCGCATTAGCCGAAGGTGGGATTGGCGTCGCCACGGGGATGCGATCCCCTGTAAATGTTGGTGGGAGCAGATCTGCGTAGCATAGGTTCTGCAGCCCTTGGTGGGAGCGCTTTGCAGGCCGGTGCCCCGATGAAAATGGCGATCTACAGGCCCAGATAGGCCTTGCGCACGCGGTCATCCGCAAGCAGTTCCGCCCCTGATCCTTCAAGCGCGACTTCGCCGGTCTCGAGCACATAGGCACGCGTGGCGAGGCGCAGCGAGGCGGCGACGTTCTGCTCGACCAACACGATGGTGATGCCGCGCTGATTGAGGCTGCGGATTACGCGGAACACTTCCTGCACTATTGCCGGCGCGAGGCCGAGCGACGGTTCGTCGAACATGATGAGTTCAGGGTTGCCCATCAGGCAGCGGCCGATGGCGAGCATCTGCTGTTCGCCGCCGGATAGGGTGCCGGCCGCCTGACCGATGCGCTCCTTGAGGCGCGGGAACAGGGCAAACACGTCTTCCATGGTGCGGCTGGAGTTGGCACGGGCGCGCTTGAGCAGGCCACCCATCTCCAGGTTTTCGGCGACGCTCATGCTGGGGAAAATCTGCCGGCCTTCGGCGACCTGGCCGATGCCGAGTTCGCAGATGGCGTGGCTTGGCAGGCCGGCGATGTTGGTGCCCTTGAAGCGGATCGTGCCAGCGCGCGGCTTTTCGATGCCGGCGATGGCACGGATCAGGCTGGTCTTGCCTGCGCCGTTGGCGCCGACCACCGCAACGATGCCTTTGTCGGGCACCTGCATCGAGATGTTGGAGAGGGCTTGCGCGTCGCCGTAAAACAGGTCTAGGCCGCTGATGTCGAGCAGGGGGCTTTCCACGATGCTAGCCATCGATGGCCTCCGCGCCGAGATAGGACTCGATCACCTTGGCGTCGCGCACCACTTCATCGGGCGTGCCGCGTGCGATCAGTTCGCCGTGATGCAGCACCACCACGGTTTGCGCCAGCGCCATCACGGCGCGCATCACGTGTTCGACGAACAAAATCGCCATGCCGGTTTCCTGGTTGACGCGGCGGAATACGGCGACGATTTCATCGACTTCGGTCGGGCGCAGGCCGGCCATGACTTCGTCGAGAAGCAGGATCTTGGGTTGCGTTGCGAGGGCGCGGGCAACTTCGAGGCGCTTGCGTTCGGGCAGCGTGAGGTGGGCCGCGCGGATGTGGGATTTTTTGTCGAGGTGCACGAGCTTCAATACTTCGCTCGCTGCCTTGCGCGCCTTGGCCACATCGGGGGCGCGGTTGAGGGCGCCGACCACGACGTTTTCTTCGACCGTCATTTCGGGGAAGGGCTTGACTACCTGATAGGTGCGCCCGATGCCGGCCTTGCAGGCCTGGTCGGAGCGCATGCCGGTGAGGAGTTGGCCGTCGAGGTGCACGGTGCCCGCGTCGGAGGCGAAAGTGCCGGCGATCAGGTTGAAGCAGGTGGTCTTGCCGGCACCGTTCGGGCCGATCAGGGCGATGATGCCCTTGGCGGGCACCTCGAAACTCACGTTCTCCACCGCTTTCAGGCCGCGGAACGCTTTCGACAGGTTGCGCACTTCGAGCAGGGCGCTCATGGCTTGTCTCCGCCGCTCGCGTCTTCGCGCGCCAGGCCGAGCTTGCGCGCCAGTGTCGGCCAGATGCCGTTCGGCAGGAACATGATGACCACCAGCAGCACGATGCCGTAGAACACCTGCTTGATGCCGGGCACCTCCACGCCGGCGGCGGCGAGCAGCTCGGTGATGCCGTCGGCCAGCAGGGTCAACACCGCCGCACCGAGGATCGGGCCAAACAGAGTGCCGACGCCGCCGATGATCGGTCCGAGGATGATCTCGATCGAGCGGCTGATGTGGAAAATCTGCTCGGGGAACAGGTTGTTGTAATAGAAGGCGTAGAACACGCCGGCCACCGCTGTCATCGCCGAGCTGATCGCGACGGCCAGCATTTTCCAGAGGAAAGTGTTGATGCCGAGCGCCTGCGCGGCTTCTTCGTTTTCCCGAATCGCTTGCCAGTAGAAACCCGCGCGGCTTTTCAGCAGCCAGGAGCACAACGCCAGTGCGCCGGCGGTGAGGGCGAGGATGGCGTAGTAATACATGGCGGGCGGGCCGCGAAAACTGGCGATGTCGATCACGTCGCGCTGCGCCACTTTGAGGAACAGGCCGCCTGGGCCGCCGGTCCATTGCAGGTGGTCGAAGCCGATGCGCGTGAATTCGGCGAAGGCGATCGTGAGCAGGGCGAAGTACACCCCCGAGATGCCGAAGCGGAAAGCGAGGAAGCCGATCACGCAGCCAAGGGCCACACAGCACGCGATGGCCAGCCACATGCCCGCCCAGGGGCCGATGCCGAGGTGCACGAACAGGCCGGCGGCCACGTAGGCGCCGACGCCGACATAGAGCGAATGCCCGAGCGAGAGCTGGCCGCAGAAGCCCATCATCACGTTCCAGGCTTGGCCGGTGAAGGCGAAAAACAGGATCAGCGTGGCGACCGACAGCAGATAGCTGTTGGCGACCAGCGGCAGCAGCAACAGGGCGACGCCGAGGATGGCGAGGCAGACCAGGGCGCGGCGATTCATGGCGCGATGCTCGCGGAAGTGGCCACGTGCATGGTCACTGCTTTTTCCCCGTCATTGCTTTTTCCCCAACAAGCCCTGCGGCCGGAACAGCAGCACCAGGATCAGCAAACCGAAACTGAACATGCTCTTGGCCGAGGGCGCGAGCAGCAGGCCGGCCAGCGCTTCCGACATGCCGATCAAAATGCCGCCGATGATCGCGCCCGGCATCGACCCCAGGCCGCCAACGATCACGGTGATGAAGGCGAGCAGCGTATAGGCAGGCCCGAGGTTGGGCGTCACATCGACAAGCAGCACCATCATGCAGCCGGCAACCGCGACGCAGGCCGAGCCAACGCCGAAGGTGAGTGCGTAGAGATGCTTGACGTTGAGGCCGACCACCAGCGCGCCGAGATGGTTGTCGGCGCAGGCGCGGATCGCCTTGCCGGTGAGGGTGAAGCGGAAGAAGCCGAACAGGGCGCCGGCGGTGAGCAGGGCGAGGCCAGCCGCATAGAGGCGCGCCTTGTCCACCAAGAGGCGGCCGATCTCGATTGATTCGAGCTGGTAATCAACCTGCAGGTTGCGCGCATCCGGCCCGAAGGCCATCAGCAGCCCATTCACCATGATCATTGCCACAGCGACCAGCAACATGAACTGCGAATGCTCGGGCCGCGTGATGAAGGGGTTGATCAGGCCTTTCTGGATGCCGTAGCCGAACACGAAGAACGCCGCCGCCACCGGCAGCACCGCAAGGAAGGGATCGAGCTTGAAGCCGGCGAACAGCAGTACCGCCGCATACATTGCGATGGTCATCATCTCGCCGTGCGCGAAGTTGACCACGCGCACCACGCCGAAGATCACAGACAGGCCGAGCGCCATCAGGCCATAGACCATGCCGGTGAGCAGGCCGGCGATCAATACATTGGCGACCAGGTCCCAGGTCAAACGCGTGTCTCCCAGGCAAGCGACCGCGTATACGACAGCATTCGCGACCGGACGCCCATATGAAAAGGGCCGGCAACGCCGGCCCTCAAGCCCAAGTTCAGCTTCAAGCCTTGTATTCCGGCCACGGGAACACGGCCTTGGTTTCCGCCGCGTTGGCCGGCAGGATCACCTGAGAGCGGCCATCCTTGTTGAGCAGGCAGGCTGAGAGGTTGCCTTCGACCTGGCCTTTCGCGTTGAACCTGATCGGCCCGCCCAGGCTCACGCGGTCGGTCAGGTTGGTCTGGCGGATCGCATCGGCCAGCTCTTTCGGGTTGGTTGTGCGCGCACGCTTGAACGCGTCGGCCGCGATCAGGATTGACTCGAAGGTGTAGCTGATGTTGGCGCCGTGGTGATACAGCTTTTCGTTGGGGAATTGCTTGGCCAACTGCTTGACCACGGCGGCGGTCATGTTGGTCTTGGGGTTGTACCAGGGGTTATTGGAGATCGCGCCATCGGCCAGCTTGCCAAGAGCCTTGTGGTACTGCGCTTCGTAGATGCCCGGGGAGCCGGGGCTGATCACCCCCATGATGTTCCAGCGCTGCTTGACGATCTCGCGGCGCAGGATGATGGCGTCGTTGAGGCGGCACACCAGCAGCAGGAAGTCGGCTTTGGTGGCTTTCGCTTTCGAGACTTCGACCGACAGGTCTTTTGCGGCCGGATCGTACGAGATGGTCTCGACGATCTTGAACGGCAACTGTGTCAGGCGCGGCAGGGTCGCGCCAATGCCGCGGTTCATCGCCTGGCCAAAGGTGTCGTTGACGTGCATGAACACGGCGGTGCGCGGCGCCACGTTGGTGGCGCGGAACAAATCGCCGATCAGTGCCAGGCCGTTGACCGTCAGGTCGATCGCGGTGGGGAAATTGCGGAACACGAATTTGTAGCCCTGCTCGGTGATCGGCGGCGCGGCGGCGATATTGATCACGAAGGGCACGCCTTTTTGCTCGGCCACTTGTGCAATCGCCGAGGCCGCGCCCGAATCAAACGGCCCGACCAGCACGTGCGCACCTTCCTGGATCAGACGCTCGGCACGGGTGCGCGCCACGTCGACATTGGTTTCCCAGTCAGCGTTCATCAGTTCGATGTCGACGCCGAGCATGTCCTTGATCAAGGCTGGTGCGATGTCCGCACCCAATTGGCACGACTGGCCGATCTGCCCCTGAACGCCCGAGCGCGGCAGGATCACGCCGACTTTGAGTTTGCCGCCCTGTGCGCGCACGATGGCGGGCAAGCCGCCTAGCGCAGTGGCACTCATTGTGGTGGCACCAGCGGCGGCTTGCATCAGCTTGCGGCGCCGTGGAGAAGCGGGGCGGTTCGGCAGGGCAGTCATGTTGTCTCCTTCGGTTCGTGGTGATGGTGGCCACGTTATCGGGCTGTTGCCCGCTTCTGCTCAGGCTGTTTCTTGCACGTCCTTGATTGAGCAGCGCCAAGTCTAGCATTCCCGCAATGAGGCCTTGTTGGCGGCTGACGCCGGCCGCCGCCGCACCGTGTCTCTCGTTTGTACGGAAAGTCCCGGTGGGAAATGCTGTAATCAGCGATGCACATAAATTACCGCTCATTCTTCTCATCGCTCCTGCCCGCTTGCGCACTCGCCGCATTTGGCACAGCCCTTACGGCCTGCGCCCTGGTCGGCCCGCGCGTCATCCACGAGACCCCATCCATGTTCGGTACGCTCGTGGTCACCGACGATGGCGACAACCTGCGCTCGTTGCGCTTCGGCCGCAACGGCATCACCCAAAGCACCACGAAGGTGGGCGATCCGGATCATTTGCAATTTGGCTACACCAAGCTAGCCCTGGCGGGCATTGCACTGCTGCCTGCGGGTGCGGCGGCCACAACGGGCCCGCCGTTGGCCGCAGCGCCTAGCGAAGCAATCCCGGCCGTGCCCGCCAACCTGCCGGCCAGCGCGTCGCCGTCGTCGCCGGGCAGTGCATTGCCTACCCCGCGCCGCGCATTGATCATCGGCCTCGGCGGCGGCACGCTGCCGGTGTTTCTGCATCGCCATCACCCGGACACGCTGATTGACGTGGTTGACATCGACCCGAGCGTAATTGTGGCGGCGAAACAATTTTTTGGGTTCACTGAAGACGCACGCATGACAGCCCACGTCAGCGACGGCCGCACCTTCATCGAGCGCGCGCCGCGCGCCCATTACGACCTCATCATCCTGGACGCGTTTGGCGACAGGGAAGTGCCCTCCCATCTCACCACCCGCGAATTCCTGCAAGCCGTGCACGCGGCGCTCAGCCCTGATGGCGTGGTGGTCAGCAACGTCTGGCGCCGCGGTTACAACCCCCTCTATGACAATATGCTGCGCACTTACGCCGATGTGTTCGCGACTTTGCACGTGCTCGAATCAGCCCGCGAAGTCAATAACCTCGTATTTGCATTGCCGCAGGCACGCATCGTCAGCCGCGAACAGTTTGCCGCGCGGTCGCAGCGCGTGGCGCAGCGAGGGGAATACCGGTTTGACCTGGGACAACTGGTCATGGAGAGCTATGCGGCGGGGCCCGTGTTTCGTAGCGGCGCCGAGGTGTTGCGGGATGTGCCGGTCAAGCGTGCGCCTTGATGCGGTTTGAGCGGCTACCTGCGTCTCGTGCAAAGGCGGCCGCTTCAATCGATGACCGCGCAGGCGTTGTCAATAGTGGAGGAACGGCGCGACCGGTTGGGTTTCCAGATGTTTGTGCAGGATCTGGTAGGCATCGAGATCGAAGCGCCGCTCCGCGCTTTGCGCCAGCTCCCACGCCGCGGCTTCGGATTGCACCGTGCCCAGATAACACCATTGGTCGATCACATGCCAGTCGGTGCGCAGCAGGCTGGCGCTTTTTTCCACCACTGAGACCGGGCCGCCGTAAGGCCAGCGCCGTAGACGTTTTACGTCGAGTGCTTCGCGTGCCCGTTGCCGGTGTTCTGACGCGAGTTCGTGGCCGATGCACGCGCCTCTGCACAATTTGATCTGGTAGCCAAAACAGGGTCCGGCACCGCGCTCAAGGCCGAGGGACTTGGCGCACAGTTGCGCTGCTGAAGCGATCTCCAGCAGCCATCGTTTTGCTGCGGCGCGCGAGCCAAACAGGCCATAGTGGGTATCGAGCGTGTCCAGCGGAATGTCGTCTGACTTCACAAAGTCGGGCAAGCCCGATGTTTCATCGAGACGAATTGCGGTCCAGCCGCTCTTGCGCCGCAGCTTGATGTTGTGCGCGGGCATGAGCTGCTTTACCAGTTGCGCCTCGCGCAGCAGGGCACCGAGTTCGCCAGCCGTCTCTTCGACTTCGATGCGGCGTAATTCCTGCGACAACCGCAGATCGGTGCCGGAGCGGTAGTCGTTGGAAAAATGCGCGCCGATGCGCTCCTTGAGATTGACTGCCTTGCCGATATACAGCGGTTGCGCGTTGAGGCCGTAAAACAAGTACACGCCGGGGCGGGAGGGCAGATCGCGCAATGCGTCCGGGTCAAGATGGGAAGGCAGGCTGGGGCGTTGCAGCAGGCGGTTGATGGCGACGTCAAATGTTTCCGCGTCAACGTCCGCCTGCCATTGGTGAAAGAGCGTGCAGATGGCGCGCGTATCGCCGAGCGCGCGATGGCGGTCAATCCCGGTGAGGCCGTGGCGTTCGATCAGGGTGTCCAGGTTGTGGCGTTGCTGCTGCGGATACAGCGCTCGCGAGAGACGCACCGTGCAAAGCGTTTTGGCCGCGAAGGTGATGCCGAGGCGCGCGTATTCGGATTTGAGAAAGCCGAAATCAAAGCGCGCGTTGTGCGCCACCAGCACGCTCTCGCCCAGGCGCTCAAGCACCTGCGATGCAATGGCGTCGAAGCGCGGCGCCTGCGCAACCATGCTGTTGGTGATGCCAGTTAGACGTTGTATCTCTGGCGGAATCGAGATGCCGGGGTTGACCAGTTGCGACCATTCATCGACTTCGACGCCGTTCTCGACGCGGATCAGCGCCACCTCGGTGATACGGTCGCCACGCGCCGAAGCACCGGTGGTTTCGAGGTCGAGAAATGTCCAGCTAGTCATGCGCGCTGTTCATGCAGGCGGCGCGCAAATGAACTGCCCCGCTATTCGACCAGCGGCAGCGGCTCAATCTGGTAGTCGAAGCGCAGCTTGCGGCCCAGCACGGGATCTTCGAGTTCGCCGAGGAAGCGCTGCGCCGCGCGGATGCCGCCGATGGCGGGAAAGGTGCCGCAGAACATCACGGTGCCGACGGGCAGCGCGTTCGCTCCGGCGTAGCCCTCGATCAGATCGGCTGGCGCACGCATTTGCGAGAGCGAGCCTTCCTGATACAGCACCGGTTGCGCGTCTTCGCTTTCAACAATCCACGAGCGCAGAATCATCTTGTCCCAATGGGCGGCTATTTCGCGGCAGTCCCATACGTGCGGGCCGGCGATTTTGTGGCAGGCCTGTTTCGAAAATGCGACCGATACCGTTTCGAGTTTGCGGTCGGTGTGATCCGAGCCGATCCCTAACCACAGACCGTCACGCATCGAAAACAACACCGGCTCCACCTCGCCGGACGTGTCAGCGCCGAGCACTTGCAAATGTGTGTTTTGGGTCAGATTGCCAGCCGCGATGCGGTAATACACCGGCATCGAAGAAGGGCGCTTGACGCCGAGCGCTTCAAGCTCACGCACATGATGTTCGAGCGCCTTGCGGTCACGGCCAGTCCAACCCGCCACGACCAGATCACGCGGCCTGAAGTCAAATGCGTTGGGTGAGAGTTTCGAGAACCGGTGAAATCGGAGTTCCTGAGCCATGTAGAGGCCGAGCCGCTGGGAGAATGCTCCATTGTAGGCAAATTTCTTGTGACTGTCAGGGTTGTCTTGCCGAATTGCCCAAAGCAATGCGGCGCGGGATGGGCTGGACTGACACGCAAGCCGCAATCGCAAGGCCTGCTTTGATGCGCGATGCCTGGCAGGGACTCACTGCGTCATCGCCCAACGCGGGTTTGGACCCGATGCTTAAAGCGGCACCGCGAGCATCGTATCGATGCCGAACGAGTCCACCACAACCGCCATGCGGCGAATCACAAACGACTCGGCCAACTGCGCAAGCTGTAGCTCGTAGCGCGTCACCATGTAAAGCGATGACACGCCTTCCTCTTTCGACTGGTACACCACCAGCCCAGCCCGCACGGCGATCTCGTCTGTTCTGGCCAGCGCGGTGGCCGAGCCCACGCGCACATTGCTTACCTGCCGCAACAAATGATTGTGGCGGTAGGTAAGGACGCCGTTGACGAGCATGGCTACGCGGTCGCACACCATGCCGTATCAATAGCAGCCCATGAGCGGCGCGTCATGATGAATTCCTGCAATGGCAAATCGAACGGGTGAGCGCAAGAGGGTAGCGCATCGCGCGACAAGCCAGTAACCTACCGGGAGACGAGTATTACCCGAAACCTGCGGCTGCGGCACATCGCAATTGCAGGAACACAGCGTGGGTGGAGAAAAATCATCGAATGCTCAAACGACGCGAAATGATCAAAGCCTTGTCCATCGTGCCCATGGGTATGGCGACAGTCCCCGGTGCGGCCGTTGCCCAAGCTGCGCAGCGCATCGCCAACAGTGGCAGCTGGACCATACCCGATGAAGCCGCACCCCACAAGCGCACCTGGATGGCATTTGGTGCCAGCGCGACGATCTGGGGCAAAAGGCTGCTGCCCGATGTGCAGCGCAATCTGGCCACGCTGGCGCGCACCATCGCCCGCTACGAGCCGGTGACGATGCTGGTGCGGCAGGGCGACCACGCCCTGGGTCGCGAACTGACCGCATCTGCCGTAGAGCTGGTGGTGTGCCCGCTTGATGATCTATGGGTTCGTGACACCGGGCCGGTATTTATGGTCAACCGGCAGGGAGGCAAGGCCGCGCTCGATCTCAACTTCAACGGCTGGGGCAACAAGCAGGCGCATGCCGACGACGCCAACGTGGCAGCTTTCGTGGCGCGCCAGGCGGGCGTGGCCGTAGTGAACACCAAGCTGGTGCTCGAAGGCGGAGGCATCGAAACTGATGGCCAAGGCACTGCCATCATCAGCGAGAATTGCGTGGTCCATGCCAACCGCAACCCCCGCTTGTCGAAGTCGCAAATAAAGGTCGAGCTCAAGGCCATGTTGGGGCTGGAGCACATCATCTGGCTGCCTGGTATCAAGGGGCGCGACATCACCGACGGCCACACTGATTTCTACGCCCGTTTCGCGCGGCCCGGCGTGGTCTGTGCAGGTTATGACGCAGACCCGCAATCGTTCGACCACGCCGTTACCAAGCGGCACCTCGCGCTGTTGCAGAGCGCCACTGACGCCCGGGGCCGCAAGCTGCAAGTCATTGTGCTCCAGGCTCCCGGCACGGTGCGCGCCAAACACGAAAACAAAGAGTTCGCCGCCGGCTATGTTGGGTTTTACGTCTGTAACGGCGCGGTGATTGCCCAGGAGTTTGGTGACCAGCGCGCAGACCTTGCCGCGCGCGACGCTCTGCGGCTTGCCTTTCCGGGCAGAGAGGTGGTGCAAATCAACGTTGATGCCATCGCCGCTGGCGGCGGCAGCATTCACTGTGCGACCCAGCAGGAGCCGGCGATTTAGGTCTCATCGTTTTAGGGATAGCCTGAAAAGCCTTGGTGGGCGCGGCTCTTACGGCATGACCTGCGAAGAAGCGCATGGGCTGGACTTGGCCGCACGGTCAGCCATTGCGGTCGGCCGCGGTGCCTCAAGCCGCCTCGGATTCGCGTGGTGCGCGGCTCTGTGTTCCTGTGAACAGAAGTGCCAGTCCGGCCATCACGGTGACGCCACCGGCGATCATTCCCGCAGTGATGATTTCGTTCAGGAACAGCTTGCCCCAGAGCATGCCGAACACGGGAATGAGCATGGTGACCGAGAGCGCCTTGACGGGACCGGCGAGGGTCATCAAGCGGTAGTAGAGCAGGTAAGCCACTGAGCCGCAGGCGAGGCCGATGACGCTGATGTGAAACCACACCATCGGCGAATACACGGCGGTGGCGGGGCCGGTGAACAGGGCGGGTGCGCAGAGCAGCCCGGCGAGCAGCTGGCTGCCGCCGGCAATCGCAGCCGGTTTGGCCTGTTGCAGGTTGAGTTTGATGTACACGCCACCGAGGCCGTAGCAGATTGTGGCGGCGATGCAGGCACCAATCGCGGCGAGGGTTTGTGCATTGATCGGGACCGGGCCGCCGCGCGTGATCATGGCGACGCCCAGCATGCCAAGCACGAGGCCGGCCAGCTTGCGCGGCGTGAGGTTGTCACCCAGAAACATCGCGGCGAACACGGCACCCCAGAGGGGCGCCATCGCGTTGATGATGGCAAGGTAGGATCCCGGGAGCGTCAGCGCCGCGAAGCTGAACAGGCTGAACGGGATGGCCGTGTTGATCAGGCCGAGCGCGAGATACGGCCTCCAGTACACGCGCCAGTTCGCGTCGAACCGGGTGAACAGCATCCAGACGCCCAAGCCGGCACCGCCCAGCAGCAGCCGCCATTCGGTGGTGACAAATACGCCGATGTTGGGGGCGAGCACCCGTGTGTAGATGAAGGCGCCACCCCAGATGGCGCTCAGAGCGAACAGTTCGAGATAGAGGCGTGGTGTCATCGGGTTGCAGTGTAGTGGCGTGGCATCATCGCCATGCGCCGGAATCGGACTCGCAATTGCGGCTGCGGCGGCGGTAGCGCTGCTGCGTGCACACCGTTGTCAAGAAGGCAATACCGGTTTGTGGTGCGCGTCAAGCGCACGCCTCTCAGCGCTGGGCTGGCGGGTAATACTGCGGCGCTTCTGCACGGTCAAACATGCCGTAGTCGCGCTCCACTTCACAGATACGAAAGCGGTAGGCGGGCGCGCCGATGCGGCAGTTTTCGGTGACTTCAAGCGCTGTCGGGTAATCGGGCACCGTGATCAAGTGGGCAAATTCGCCGGCGCGATTGATGCTCTCGAAACGCTCGTGGGTGCAACCCGCAGGCGCCTCAAACTCGCCGCTGGTCGATTCGGCAATCACGCAAAAGCGTGGCGGTTTTGCCGCCGGGTCATTCCAGGCTGAGAGCCGCTGCGGCTGCCACGCCGGTTTGCCTGGCTCCTCGCTGCGGATCACCTGGGCCACACGCAGGCGGTAATCGGAAAATACCTGTTCGCGCCCCGCAGACTGGGTACGGTGGTGCGCTTCGTGCACGCGCCAGGCGGTGAGCGCGGCTTCGTCGCGCCAGATCTGGAACGAGAGGATCAAACCCTCGGTCTGCAGGCTGCGAAAGCGGTCGATGAAAAGGCAACCGCCGAGCGCCTCCATCTGCGGTTTGAGCGCGGCGGCCATCGCGAGGTAGCGCTCGTACTGGCCCGGGCGCGGTGTGACTTCGAAGAAGAGGGCGATCATTGCCAAATTGTACGGCGCTGACCCTGGACGCGGGGAAGGTGGGGGGAGGGGGAGGGGCGAAAGGGTGCCCGGTACAATTTGGCTTTCACGTTCATGGATGCCAGCATGCGCCTCACCGCCGCCGCCAACGGGATGTTCGTCATCTCCGCCACTCCCTTCACCGATGCCGGTGCGCTTGACCTTGACTCCACCGCGAGCCTGATGGATTTTTACACCGGCTGCGGCGTCACCGGCGCCACCATTTTGGGCATCATGGGCGAAGCGCCCAAGCTGGCTGGTGACGAGAGCATGACGTTCGTGAAGGCTTGCCTCGCGCGCCTGAAGGTGCCGATCATCGTCGGCGCGAGTGCGGCGGGTCTCGACAACCTTGTGGCGTTTTCCAAAAAAGTGATGGATGCCGGTGCCGCCGGTGTGATGGTGGCGCCGCCGGCCGGCCTGAAGACCGACGAGCAGGTCTACGGCTACTTCGAGCAGGTCGCTGTGGGACTCAAGGGCATTCCCTGGGTGTTGCAGGATTTTCCGGCGGTCACCACGGTATTCATGAGCGTGCCATTGATCGTCAAGATGATTGCCGATTTTCCCGACATCGTGATGCTCAAGCACGAAGACTGGCCGGGCAACAACAAGATCACCAAGCTGCGCGAGGCCGAAGCCCGGGGCGAGCGGCGCGTGTCGATCCTGATCGGCAATGGCGGCGCGCAGTATTCGCAGTTGCTTGAGCGCGGCGTCGATGGCGCCATGACCGGCTTTGCCTATCCCGAGTTGCTGGTAAAGACCTACGACCTGTTCAAGGCCGGCAAGCTCGACGCCGCCGAAGACGTGTTCGATGCCTGCCTGCCGCTGATCATGCAGGAAATGCAGCCTGGCCTCGGCCTCGCGGTGCGCAAATACGCGCTCATGAAGCGCGGCGCGATCAAGTGCGACCGCGTGCGTGCGCCCGGCCCCAGACTGAGCAATAAAGACCGCGCCGAAGTCGAGCGCCTGATGGCGCGCCTCGAAGCACGCATCAAGCAACTGAACCATTAAGCAATCAAAGCAACAAGAAACTTACTCCACAGGAGACTGCCATGAATCTGCATCGCGTTACTGCCAGTGCATTTGCCGTTTTGCTCACGCTTGCCCCACTCACCGGCGTTGCGCAACCGGCTTACCCCACGCAACCAGTCAAGATCATCGTACCGTTTGCACCCGGTGGCGGCTCTGATTTCATCGGCCGCTTTATCGCCGAGAAGCTCACCAAGTCGCTTGGCCAAACCGTGCTGGTCGATAACCGCCCCGGCGCTGGCGGCCTGCTCGGCATTGAGTTGGGCGTGAAAGCGCCGGCCGACGGCTACACCTTCATCCTGGTGGCGTCGAGCTATAGCGTGAACCCGTCGATTTTCAAACTCAAGTTTGATCCGGTCACTGACATCACCCCAATCTCGCAAATTTCGCAAGGGCCGATGGTGTTGCTCGTCAACCCGAAGCTTGGCATCAAGAGCGTCAAGGAGTTGATCGAACGCGCGAAGGCGAAACCCGGCGATATCACCTTTGCCTCCGCGGGCCTCGGCAGCGTGACCCACATGGCGGGCGAGTATTTCGCCAGTGCCGCAAAAATCAAGATGACCCATGTGCCTTACAAGGGCACGGCACCCGCGCTGACCGACACCATCGCCGGGCAGACCAACGTGTTTTTCTCCAGCCCGGCATCGGCGCATGCGCATGTTGACGCGGGCAAACTGGTCGCGCTGGGCGTTACTTCCACCAAGCGCGCCACCGGCGCCACATTCTCGAAAGTACCGACGATTGCCGAGGCCGGTTTGCCCGGCTACGAGGCGATCCTCTGGCACGGCCTGATTGCACCCAAGGGCGTGCCCAAGGCAATCGTGGACCGCATCAGCAAAGAAGTGGCCGAGTCGCTCAAAAATCCGGAAGCGGTGCAAAAGCTTGAGACCGATGGCGTCGGTCCGGTGGGCAGCACGCCCGACCAATTTGCTGCGCTGATCAAGAAGGACATTGCTCTTTGGAAGAAGGTCGTCACCGACGGCAATATCAAGGTTGAGTAAGCCAGCGCGCTGTGCGCCGCCCGCACCAAGGGTTTTCAGGGCATAGTCGATGGAAGGCGCATGCACCAAGGCTTGCCGGGCAGGGTATCGATGAGGCGTCGTGTATTTCTGGGTGCGGCGCTCGCCGCGCCGCTTGCCGGCTGCGACGTCTTCCCCGAAGCGCAGCTGCCGGAAGAGCGCCAGCCGCGCTTTGTGGCGTGGCCGGAGCCGGCGCGCCTCGCGCTGGTGTTGAGTTCGGGCGGGCCGCGCGGTTTCTCGCATATTGGCGTGTTGAAGGCACTGCACGAGATTGGTGTCAAGCCCGATTTGGTGGTCGGCGCATCGGTTGGTGCCTTGCTCGGCAGCATTTTGTGCGCGGGCGCGTCGATGGCCGAAATCGAACAGCTCGGTCTTGATTTCGATTTCAAAACCCTGGTGCGCCTGTCGCTCACCAGCGGCTACAAATTGTCCGGCAGCGGCATCGCGCATTTCGTCAATCAGGAAATCGCCAAACGCCTCGGCCACACCGCGCTGGAGCGCTTGCCGATGCGCTTTGCCGCAGTGGCGGTGGACGTCCAGAGTGGCGAGTTGGCGGCCTTCAACCGCGGCGACGCCGGCCGCGCAGTGCAGGCCTCGGCGGCCATACCGGGCCGCTTTGATCCGGTGCTGATTCGCGGCCGCATGTATGCCGATGGCGACCTGATCGCGCCGATGCCGGTGCGCTGGACGCGCGGTGCGGGCGCGCGAAAAATCATTGCCGTCGATTGCAGCGCGCGTGTCGACAACGCGCCGCCCGGCTCAGAAGGCTACCGCGAGGCTGATTTGAAAAAACGCGCGCTCAGTGACGCGGAAGCCAAATTTGCCGATCTCACGCTGCATCCGGACATCGGCTACTGGGTGCGTCTGACGCGCGAGTATCGCGAGCACACCGCCAAGCTGGCGTATGACTACACGATGGCAAGGCGGCGCGAGATCGAAAAATTGGCGGTGGCGTAGGACCCGACCGTTACTTCGCCGGTTCGTTACCGGAGGTCTTGGCCAGGCACTCCGCGATTATCCGGCACCGATCCCGCGCCGCGCCAGGATCATCTCCAGCCGTGGCAGAGACTCGATGTCCTCCTTGAGTTCAAGCAGTGTGCGGAGCTCTGCGCGAACGCCGTGCCAGTCAATCTGCCGTCCGGATTTGGCCACGATGCCTTCGACGTCGAGCCAGTCCTGGGGCCTGCCGGCGAAGACTTTGAACACGGTCAGCGCGCTGGCGGAACACAGGGTAAGCCGCACGCCGTCCGCGATTTCGACGAGCGCGGATTGTTCGACGGCAGTGTTTTCGAAATCCAGCGCGCCGAGCGAGACGTCGAGTGCAATACCGTTCGATGCACGCAGCAGCACAACGCGATGCCGTAGCGCGAACGCGCGCATTCCATCGATCCGTGCCGCGAAGCACGCGAGCAAAGCGTCCACATAACGCGCCTCGTCGCCAACGCCGGTGAATACCGTCAGATCGGCGTCGCGGGTAAGCCGCGCTTCGCCCCAATGCTGCACGGCGATTCCACCAATGAAACAAAATTTCCAGTCTGCGCCGGTGCAGAACGCCTGGATTTCGGCAGCCGCCGCGAGCAGCCGGTTAGGCTCGCCCATGTGTGCGCAGTACGCCGAACAGCCGTTGCATCTCGACCAGCCCCGAGCCTGGCTCGTCCTCGGGCTGTTCGCGCGGGAGCCCTCCGAGCTGCAACATGTCATACGCGGCCTGGCGGGATTCCCCGGATGTCTGGCAAGCCAGCGCGGCGTAGCGCAAACTGTCGAGCGCGAGACCGGTTTCCCGCCACTGGGCGACCAAGCGTTTTTGCTCGTCTGCGTGAGAAGGATTCATATTCGTCAGTGTAGCGCAGTGATAGGCGGCGGACTGATTTTGAAAAGACTTGCAGACACCGCTTTTTCGCGTCTCGGCCACAGCGGCGGCGCTCAGCCGCGCCGCGGCTCCTGCATCTTGGTCCGGAGTGCTCAACTCGCCGCAACGAGAGATTCGCTGGTCGCGGCGCGGACAGCTTTCAATCGCCGCCGCCACCGCCACACCCGCCACCGCACCCGCCGCTATCCCCGCTGCTGCCGTCGCTGCTGCTACCGTCACCAAAACCATCGGTGCCGCCATCAACAGAGCTGCTCGAAAAGTCGCCGCCGCAGTAAATGATCGAGGCACCGGCAGCAGCGGCGCCCAGTTTCAGGCCAGAACAATCAGGCGCGTAACGAAAGCCGTTGACGATGTTGAGCTTGGTATCGAGCGCAAAAATCAGCGGCAGGCGGGTTGGCTTGGCGGGGTTGATGTTGTCCTCGCGGCAAGCGTGCCACCAGCAGCGGCGCAAGCCTGCATTCATCTGGGTGCTGCCGTTGCCGCCTAGCGCAGCGGCCGGCGTGTGGTGGAAGAAGCGCCCAAACGCCTGTTGACAAAAAGCGTCGTAGGCACGCGTATGCAGAATGAATTCATGCCACAGGTCGTCAACGACTTGCGAGGGCATCGACACGTACTGGTGACCACTGCGTGAGTAGGTCATGAAAAACTGGCGCAAGCCCTGTGCGACGAGCGAACAATCCTTAAGCGCAAGCTGAGGATGGCGCTCGCGCAGCTTGTCGTAGAGACCCATGGGCAGCGTGGCCGAGCGGATGTGCTGGCGCCGTTTGCTGGCCAGACGCGCCCGCCAGAAGCTCACTGTCAGCATGAGCGATACAACGCAGACGAATATCAAGACGGGGGTCATACCTTTATCTCCTCAGGGCAATTTGGCGTAGGTTAATCGGGTTAACAGGGGATAGGCCACAGATCATTTTCTCTTGTGGTGGCATTTGTCCCTCCTTAGGCTCTTTCCCTGCCCCGCCGCGCGCGCCGTGCTCTCCCCGGCTATCCTCCGCCTGCTCACCCACCGCGATCACTACCTGACCTGATGACCATCCACCAACCACTCCTCCTCAAGGGCGCTCCCGGCTCCCCCTACACCCGCAAGATGCTGGCGCTCCTGCGCTATCGGCACATTCCCTATTCGCTGCTCATCCCCGGCTCACCCCGGCTGGATGCCCTGCCGGCACCCAAGGTGGAACTGCTGCCCACGTTCTACCTGCCGAACGCAGAAGGCAAGCTCGAAGCAGTAACGGATTCCACGCCGCTCTTGCGGCGCTTCGAAGCGCAATTCCCCGGGCCGCGCGTGCAACCGCCGGACCCGGTGATCCGCTTTCTCGATAGCGTGCTCGAAGACTATGCGGACGAATGGCTCACCAAGCCGATGTTTCACTATCGCTGGCACTTTGCGGCGGACGCGGCCAAATCCGGCAACATCCTGCCGCGCTGGCGCAAGCTGGCTACTACGGACGCGGTGGCGGCCGAACGTGCGGCCGAGTTCTCAAGCCGGCAGATCGGCAGGCTGCATTTCGTCGGCTCCAACCCCACCACCGCCGAGGTGATCGAGCAGAGCTACCTGCGCTTCCTCACCGCGTTTGAAGCACACCTTGCGCAGCACCCGTACCTCATGGGCGCGCGGCCGGGCGCATCGGACTTTGGCGTGTTCGGCCAACTGACGCAACTGGCGCACTTCGACCCCACGCCTTCTGCCATCACCCTGGCACAGGCACCGCGCGTCTTCACCTGGACCTGGCTCACCGAAGACCTCTCAGGCCTCGCGCCCACTGAGGCAGACTGGATCACGCGCGATGCCATTCCCCCGACGCTGCTGGCGCTGCTGGCCGAAGCCGGGCGCACCTATGCGCCCCTGATGCTCGCCAACGCGCGTGCGCTCCAGGCCGGGGCCGAGCGCGTCGAAACCGAGATCGACGGGCGTGCCTGGGTGCAGAACCCGTTTCCGTACCAGGGCAAGTGCCTCAGGTGGCTGCGCGAGGAGTTCGCGGCGCTGGGTGCGGCAGACCAGAAAGCGGCGACGCAAGTACTCGAGTCGGCGCAATGCGGGGCACTGATCAGCGAAGCGGTTTGAGCAATCGGTGCGGCTCTGTTTATCCCCTGCAATCTCTTTGTTGCGGGCACCATGCCCCTGGCACCCCATCTTGCCGCGTTCAGCTTCAATGTGGATAGGCTCCGGGCGACCCACGCGGCGTGTCAGGATTGCCAAGCGGCAGCGCCATCCTGGGGAAGTCATTGCTCAAGGGAGTGCCATTGGACGCTGGCCCGTTCAACCGCTGCTTTGTTTCGCTCATGTCGGCTCCCTTACTCGTGGCACCAGCTTAAGCCCGCAGATTCATTCGGTCTCGATTTTGGAAAGAATAAATCAACCTGGATCTCTTCGATCATCGATTTCATTTCGCGCCCTGAAACGCCGGAAATCCAGCTTTCGTTAAATACGCCTAAGACGTATAATAAATGCATGTTCACCGTCGCAACCACCGATCGCTTTGAGAGTGACGCCGCCGAGATTTGGTCCGAGACCGAGATAGATGCTTTGATTGCCACCATCGCGGAGAACCCGCATCAAGGCGACCTGATTCCCGGTACCGGCGGCTTGCGCAAACTACGCTGGGCCAGGGCGGGCATGGGCAAGCGCGGCGGCGCAAGGGTGATCACCTACGCGATCGACCAGCACGGAAAAGTGTGGCTGTTGACGGCCTACACAAAAGCGGCACTCGACAACCTGAGCGCAGCGACACTCGTCAAGCTGAGAAAGGACCTGATCAATGTCTAAAGCAAAATCCACCAGCAAATCCAACGCCGAGGCCGGACTGCTGCAAGCGGTGCGCGACATGAAAGCTGGACGCGCGGCGCGCGTATTCGTGCCGGATGGCAAAGGCGGTATGGTGCGTTCCGAAGTTGCGCGTGCGCGCATGGCATCCGGCCTCACGCAGCAAAAATTCGCATCGCTCCTCGGCGTCTCGCTGCGCACCTTGCAGGAATGGGAGCAAGGGCGCAAGAATCCTTCGGGTGCGGCGCGCACGCTGTTGAAAATTGCCGGTACCAATCCGAAAGCGTTGCTGGCGGTGGCGGATGATTAGCGTCGTACGGTGGTGAAATGCCGGAAAGTGCGATGCCTGAAAAGCGTTGGTGGGCAAGGGTTTCGACGTGTCGATGGCCTGAGAGGCGCATGGAACGGACTTCTCGATCCTTCAGCACAACTCTAAATGATTGCCCCAGCCAGCGTGCTCAATGCGCAACCTCAAAAGGATGCACCTGAATCTCGGCGTCAGGGAAGGACGCAACCAGCTTCAACTCCCCGCCCAGCGCCTTGACGTAATCGCGCAACGTGCTCACATACATGTCCTCACGGCGCTCCAGTTTTGAGATGGCCGCCTGCTCGACCTTCATGACTTTGGCCACGTCATCCTGCGTCACGTCACGGCTCTTGCGCAACTCCTGAAGTTGCATTTCTACAAGCGTCGCTTCGGCGCGCGCTGCCGAGCGTGCTTGCGCCTCCGGCGACATTTTGGCGCGCAGTTCGCAAAAATTTTTAGCCATTGCGCAGCCCTTCCTTTTTGAGTGTATCGAGGTGCGTGTCGTAAAGCCGGTCGGCCACCGGGAAGCGCTACCGTCTAAACGGGTTCGTGATCGTGAGCGTGCGATCGATCACCTGACCATGCTGCAAGTCTTCGGTGTAGAGGGTGGCGCAATCCGCATCGAGCGCGGCAGCGACGATGAGCGCGTCATAGATTGAAAAACCGTATCGCTCCGCCACTTGCAAACCGCGCTGGTGAATCAACACGGTGAGGGGCACAACGGTGCAGATGGTTTTGATCGGGTCAAGCGCCTCGCGCACTTCTGCTGCCTTCATGCCAAATTTGCGCATCGCGACTGACGCAAACTCATTGAGCACCTGCACACTAATGATGGAGCCGGGCGTGAGTATCTCCTCCACCCGGTCGGCCTTCTTTTCGTTGGCGGAGAGCAGATACAGCAGCACGTTGGTGTCGAAAAACGCTTCAACCACGCTGGTTCGCTTCGAGCCGGTCGAAGCGGAAATCGGCCGGCAGACGGCCCCTGAACTTGCGCAATCGGGCTAGCAGTGCGCGTGCGCCGGGTTTCTTGGTGATTGCAAAGGAGTTGCGCCCGGCGACCTGGATGTCGATATCGTCGCCCGCTTTCAGGCCCAAGGCCTCGACCACGGGCGCGGGCAGGCGCACGGCCAGACTGTTGCCCCATTTGGAGACTTGCATGATGGCCTCTGGAATAAATGATATACATTAAGGATTGTATATCTACTAGAGCAGGGGCGCAAGAAATCCGTATAATCATTCCATAACCAACGCCGCAAAACACCTGCTCGAATCATTCGAGACGCCGCCCGCCGCAGAGCAGCACGAGGTGCTCGCACAACTGCTGTGCCGCTTGACCGACACCGGTTACGGCGCACTGCCGGACGAAGCATTGCTGCATGCGGCCGATGTGGTGTTCCAGGACTATGACCGCCGGAAGGGCGGGGCTTGATGAGCGCTGTGGTGCGCGGGGTATGTCTCTGGCTTGGCATCAGTCAGAAACCATAACCGGAAAATCCAAGGCAGCGGCCGGACTGCTGCAAGCGGTGCGCGACAGATGCGCCGGGCGCGCGGCGCGCGTGTTCGTCCCCGATGGCAAAGGCCGCATGGTGCGTTCGGAAGTCGCGCGTGCGCGCATGGCGTCCGGCCTCACGCAGCAAAAGTTCGCATCGCTCCTCGGCGATTCGCTGCGCACCTTGCAGGAATGGGAGCAGGGGCGCAAGAATCCTTCGGGTGCGGCGCGCACGCTGTTGAAAATTGCCGGCACCAATCCGAAGGCGTTGCTTGCGGTGGCGGATGATTAGCGTTGCACGGTGGCGAAATTTCGTCAGGGGCGATGGCTGGAAAGCGTTGGTGGACAAGAGTTCCAGCGTGTCGATGGCCTGAGAGGCGCATGGAATGGACTTCTTCGAATATTGCCTTGAAGAAATCGTCTAAACGTTCTTTTCAAACTTTCGCCTTTTTTTAGCGCCGCCCTACGAGCTTGATCACGGATTCAATGATGTTTTTGACACCCTCAGTTGGCATTACATCTTTTTCATGATCTCGTACTTTATTTACTGGGGAGCTAAAAATTACATTCGCAGCACCAGAAACGATTTGGTCCTTAACCGAATCATTCCGTGCGAGATCGCCGTAGTTTGGCAAGGTGGATGCCACAGCAGCTTTGTGAGCGTATTCCTCTTCAAGATCGCGTTCTTTCCGGTACTGAGAAAAGGAAAAGCCGAATCCAACGTAAATCGGAATCAAGATAATTGAGCGCAATAGAAATATTGGCCAAGCCTCCAATGCCTTTGCAGCGCTCGTGGGACTGGCGGGGCCTGAACTGGTCGCAGCTAGCACTCCATCCACGAATTCTTTAGTGAACCAGATGACTGCGACCAATGTCAAAACGACCATTGCGAGCCAAAAGAGTCTGCCATGATAGAGCGATTTGCAACGATCGTTGAACGACTGAGATAGAGAATTGGCTACCGCAGGTTCTACTAGATTTCTGATACTTCGATTGAGTTCATCTGCGGTTCCTCTCAGCTCGGCAAGTCTATTTGCCTCAGACTCATAAAACTGTCGAGCATGTTCAGCATCGGTGCCACCCGAGATCAGGAATGGAACGCCATGCATCGTCAGTTGAAGACGTAGGCCGTCAACTGCGTTTGCCGCTCCCGCTGGCTGGCCTTGGTGCCTT
>JANPAR010000346.1:0-6106 GCA_031430015.1 Burkholderiales bacterium | reverse complement strand
GCGGCCACGTTGTGAATGTTGACCAGATGGTTGGCCAAAAACTTCATCGTGCTGCCTTTACCGAAGGCACCGAGATACACCTGCTTGCGCGACATGCCTTCAAACACCGGCCGTGCCTTTTCAAACGCAGCCTGATCACCGCTGCCAAGCACCACCAGATCTTTGTTGATCGCTTGCGCGCCGGTGCCGCTGACCGGGCAATCGAGCATGAAAGCGCCAGTGCCGGCCAGCCCCGCCAGCGCTTGCTCTTTGATGGCAATCGGCATGGTGCAGCAGTCGACCAAAATCTTGCCGGCCAGCTTGTCTTGTGCGGCGTGTTGCGCGAGATCCGCATACACCGCGAGAAAGGCCTTGACGGTGGGCAATGAGGTGATGGTTACCGGTGCAGTGCGCACCACGTCCGCAGCGGAAGCCAGCAGGCGGCCGCCGTTGGCGGTGAAGCGTGCGCAGGCCTCCGCGGAAACATCGAAGCCAACGACGGTATGCCCGGCCTTGAGCAGGTTGGCCGACATGGCGCCGCCCATGATGCCGAGGCCGATGACGCCGATGGTGTGGGAAGTGGTGGGTTGTGTCATGTGTGGAATGGAGATGGAGGATGGCGGGGAAAATGCAGGGCGCATCATGCCTGAAATCAATCACTGCGCCGGGTGGGTTGGGTGGATGGGATAATTGCTGCTGGGCAGTATTGTGATTGCCCGCCTTCACGCCCACCTCAGAGTCACCCCCGTCGTGGCCTCCTTGCGTAACCCCCTTCAAGTCCATCGTGTCAGCGTTTCGCTCTCTAGACCAATTGCTCGCCAACCATGACGCCACGCCGGCGTTGGTCGATGTCGAAAATGGAAACACCGTGTCGCGCGCCCAACTGCGCGCCGCAAGCGAATCAGCCGGGCGTGGTCTCGCAGCACTTGGCTTCCAGCGTGGGGATGCGCTTGCGGTCTGGCTCCCCAATGGCCTCGCCTGGCTGCAACTGTTGTTCGCTGCCGCACGTCTCGGTGTGTTGATCGTGCCGGTGAGCACGCGCTACAAAGCGCCCGAAGTCAAGCATCTGCTGAACGTGTCACGTGCGCGCGGCATCGTGACGGCGGCGCGTTTTCTCGACATGGACTACGCGGCAGTGGCACGCCAACTCAAGGCGGAAGTCGACACCCTGGATTGTGTGCTCGAGCTTGACGATCTTGCTGCGTTCATGACATTCGAGAGTGACGGCGCATCGTCACTGGCACGGGCTCAAAGTGCCTCCGGCGCATTGCTGTCTGCGCCGGACGGCGCCGGCACCGATCTGCTCTGCTGCTTCTCGACCTCCGGCACCACCGGCTTCCCCAAGCTCGCAGCGCACAGCCATGCCTCAATCGCGCGTCATGCGCACTACGTGGCTCGATCGCTCGACATGCGCGCCGGCGATGCCACGCTATGCGTACTGCCGTTCTTCGGCGTATTCGGCTTCATGACAGTGCTGGCCACGCTGGCCGCTGGTGGCACTTGTGTGTCGATGCCGGTGTACGACGCCACCGAAGCCGCGCACGCCATCGCGTGCCATCGCATCAGCCATGTGATCGGCGCGGATACCATGTTCGATGCCATGATGCAAATTGACGGTGCGGACTTCTCCACTTGGCGGCGCGCAGTGCAGGCGGACTTTGCCGGTTTGGCGATACCAGTCACGCAGCGCGGGACGGAACTCGGCATCGCGTTTACCGGCACCTACGGCTCGTCTGAATGTTATTCGCTGATGTCGTTTCAGGATTTCGACGCCGGTGTTGAACAACGCGCCAAAGCCGGCGGTGTGCCGGTGGATCCAGAGATCACCGTGCGCATTTGCGACGCCGCAAGCGGGCGCCTGCTGGGTGCGGGCGAGCCGGGCGAAATTCAGATTCGCGGCCCCAATGTGCTGGCGCAATATCTCAACAATCCCGAGGCCACAGCCAAGTCAATGACAACGGATGGCTGGTTCCGCTCCGGTGATCTGGGCTACGCCGAAGGGGCCGGCTTCGTCTACCTCGCACGCATGGGCGACAGCCTGCGCCTGCGCGGCTATTTGGTAAGCCCCGCTGAAATCGAACATTGTTTGATGCAGCACCTGGGCGTCGGTGGCGCACAGGTAGTGGGAGCAACGCGACCGGGACAGGGGGATGTTGCGGTGGCCTATGTCATCAGTGCACAGCCGGTCGCGCCGGACGAAGTCATCCTGATCGCCCACTGCCGCGCCAACATGGCAGCTTACAAGGTGCCGGCGCGCGTGATCGTGATCGACGAATTCCCCGCGCTCAACGGGCCGAACGGCAACAAAATTCAAAAACGGGTGCTGCGCGAATGGGCGCAGCGCGCCATTGAGACTTGAAACTGGAAACCGGAAACCGCAGACACACCGTCTGCACACCTTGAAAGAACCGCATGAACAGTGCATCAGCTTCCACCACCGCCTCTGTCGTTGCCACCGCCGCTGAAGACCAATACCGATTCTGGACTGAAGAAAAGCTGCGCAACGCCGACACCGACCAGCAAGGCCATGTCAATAACGCGATTTTTGCGACGTTTTTTGAAGCGGCGCGCATCGATGTGATGTCGCGCCCCGAAGTGGGCGAGATTCGCGCGGTCACCCAAATTGTGGTGGTGCGCACGGTGATCAATTTCAGGAAAGAGCTGTTCTTCCCGGGCATGGTGCGCATCGGCACGCGCGTGCCGCGTATTGGCCGCACCTCGCTCGATTTCGCCCATGTGCTGATCGGTGCAGACGGTGAGGTGGCCGATTCTGAGGCCACCCTGGTTCTGCTCGACCGCGCGACGCGCAAGCCGATGGCGGTGCCGGAGAAATTGCGCGTCTATTTGACGGGGCAGTGATCGCGGGCCACAATGGGACATTGGCTCAGACATTCAACCGGACATTCACACTCTACTGCGGCCCATGAACGCCCCGCTTCGCATCCCGCCCACCGTCGCACCACGCATCGCCGCGTCAGTCTGCCCGCACGACTGCACCAGCACCTGCGCGCTCGAAGTGGAAGTACTCGACGCGCGCACCATCGGGCGCGTGCGCGGCTCGACGCGCAACGCCTACACCGCTGGGGTGATCTGCGAAAAAGTGGCGCGCTACGCCGAGCGCGTGCATCACCCCGACCGTCTCACGCAACCGTTAGTGCGCAACGGGCCGAAGGGGTCAAAGCAGTTCAAACCCATTTCCTGGAACGAGGCACTCGACCGCGTCGCCGGGGCCTTCCTTGCCAAAACCGCGCAGCATGGTGCCGCAACCGTGTGGCCCTACTTCTACGCGGGCACCATGGGTCTGGTGCAGCGCGACGGCATTCACCGTCTGCGCAACGCGATGAAATATTCGCGCTGGCACGCGACCATCTGCAACGCACTATCGGACAGCGGCTGGGTGGCGGGCGTGGGAGCCAAGCGCGGTGTGTCGATGGTGGAAGCGGCGGCGCACGCAGACCTCGTCATCATCTGGGGCGGCAATCCGGTCAACACCCAGATCAACGTGATGACCCACGCGATGAACGCGAAGAAACGCGGCGCCACCCTGGTGGTGATTGACCCGTATCGCACCGGCACGGCGGAGAAGGCCGACCTGCATCTCGCGCCGCGCCCCGGCACCGACGGCGCGCTGGCTTGCGCGATGATGCAGGTGCTGTTTGCCGAAGGCTTCGCTGATTGGGACTACCTGCGCAAGTACACCGACGCGCCTGACGAACTCGCCGCGCATGTGGCCACGCGCACGCCGCAATGGGCGGCGGCGATCACCGGCCTTTCTGCGCAATCCGTCATTGACTTCGCACGGCTGTATGGCCGCAGTAAAGCGCCGTTCATCCGCGCCCACCATGGCTTCTCGCGTTCGCGCAATGGCGCAGCCAACATGCATGCGGTCGTCAGCCTCGCTGCCGTCGTGGGTGCGTGGCAGCATCGCGGCGGCGGCGCACTGTACGGCAATGCCAGCGTGTATCCGCTCGACAAGACCTTGATCGAAGGCACCAATCTTGCCGACTTCTCGGTGCGCGAGTTGGATCAATCACGCCTCGGCCCGATTCTCATGGGCGAGCGCGCGGCGCTGCATGACGGCCCGCCCGTCACCGCACTGCTGGTGCAAAACACCAACCCGGCGATGGTCTGCCCCGATTTGCATCAAGTACACGCCGGCCTCGCACGCGAAGACTTGTTTACCTGCGTGCACGAACAATTCATGACCGAGACCGCAGCGTTTGCCGACATCGTGTTACCCGCCACGTCATTTCTGGAGCACGATGACTTCTACACTGCGGCCGGCCACACCACATTTCAGGTGGCAAAAAAACTGATCGACGCGCCAGGCGAGGCGCGCGAAAACCATTTCGTGATTTGCGAACTCGCCAAGCGCCTCGGCGCGCAGCACGCAGGCTTTGACATGAGTGCGTGGCAGATCATGGACGAGACCTTGAAGCGCTCCGGCATGTGGGGTGCGCAGAAGAACTACGAGCTCGGCGGGCAGGACATGACATTGCCGTTCGAGACCATGCACTTTCTCGATGGCTTCGAAACTGCGGACCGCAAGTTTCATTTTCGTGGAGACTGGAAACGCTTCGGCGGGCGCTGGCAGGAGATGCCGGTGCTGCCAGATCATTTCGCGGTGATTGACGCGACTTCGGCGGACAAACCATTCCGCCTCGTCGCTGCGCCGGCCCGCACCTTTCTCAATTCGACCTTTACCGAGACGCCTGGCTCACTCAAGCGCGAGCGCCGCCCCACCGTGTTGATGCATGCAGATGATTGTGCGGCGCTCAGTGTGCGTGAAGACGACCGCGTGCGCATCGGCAATGCACGCGGCGAAGTGATCGTGCATGTCAAGCCGGTTGGTGGTGAACACGGCAGTCAACAACGCGGCGTGGTCGTGGTCGAAGGCATCTGGCCCAATAAACATTTCGAGAACGGCATCGGCATCAATGCGCTCACCAGCGCGGAACCGGGCTGGCCGAATGGCGGCGCAGTATTTCACGATACGGCGGTGTGGATCAAACCGTTCGAAGCACCGGCCTGAAAGGCTTGCACACCAAGGGTTTCAGCGAAAAATGCTCGAAGATCCGCCCCCACCAGTCGTCTCAGGCCGGCCATTTCAGGCCGGCGCCTGACCGGGTCAGTACAGCTCCATCAATGCCGCGTTGTCCTTGAGCTCTCCGGGCCATGCTTCGCGCACCATGCGCCCAGCCTTCATCACGACCACGCGGTCAGACACCTTGAGCGCTTCGCGCACGTTTTGCTCGACCAGCAAAATGCTCATGCCGCGCTCTTGCTGCAAAGCGCGAATCGGCTGCATCAGGTCTTGAAACAGCTTGGGCGCGAGGCCGATCGATGGCTCGTCCAAAATCAGGCAACGCGGCTGGCCGAGCAGGGCGCGGCCAATCGAGACCATCTGTTGCTGCCCGCCCGAGAGCAGGCCGGCACGCTTGGTGTAAAAGTTTTTCACCGGCGGCAACACCGACAGCACCCAGTCGATGCGTGCGGCGCGCTCAGGCTTGGCAATGTTCGCCGAGCCGAGGCCCAGACTCCAGATTTCCTCGACGGTGAGACTGGGAAAGATGCCGCGCCCCTCCGGCATCATGGCGATGCCGCGCGCGGCGAGGGTGCGCGGCACGTGGGTCGCGAGCACTTCACCATCGACCAGAATGCGCCCGGCTTTCGGCGCCACCAGGCCGAACAGGCTGCGCACCAGCGTCGATTTGCCGGCGCCGTTATGGCCGATCAGGCACAGCACTTCGTTGTGGCGCAACTGGATCGAGACATCCATGAGAACCGGCTTGCCGCCGTAGCCCACGTCGAGATGTTCGGCGCTGAGCATGGGTGCCTGCGTCGATGCGGTCACTCTGCGCGCTCCCCGAAATAAATGGCGGCGAGGGCCGGGTCAGCCAGAATGCTTTGCGGGTCGCCCTCGGCAAGCAGCCGCCCCTGATCGAGAAACGCGATACGGTCCGAGATGCCCTTCACGATATCGAGGTTGTGTTCGATGATGCAGATGGTGATGCCGCGCGTGATCTGGTCGCGCAGCAGTGCGATAAAACGTTCGTAAGAGCCGGGGTCGAGACCGGAGGCCGGTTCATCGAGCAGCCAGAGCCGCGCACCCGAGGCAAGGATGCGC
>JANPAR010000345.1:0-17515 GCA_031430015.1 Burkholderiales bacterium | reverse complement strand
TGCCGTTCACCGCGACCAGGCGGCCACGCACCATCGGGTAGGTCTCTGGTTTCGCCATGCCCGCAGCGGCAAATTGTTGATTGAACAGGACTCGCTGATCGGGCTGCACGTTGATCACAAAGCGGTTGGGTGCATCCGGCGGCACGCTCTTTTGCCACTGAGCCATCAGGTCACCACGCGTAATGGTCAGCAGCAGCAAAGCGGCGAGGCCAAGGCTCAAGGCAACCACCTGTGTCACTGTCGCGGCGCTGCGGCGGCGCATCGCGGCGACGCCGTAGCGCCACGAGAAGCCATTGCTGCCATTTTTGCCCAGTGCGCCGGCCCGCGTGCGCAGGCGCGCCAGTAAACGCAGCGCCCACCAGGTAATCAAGGCGCTCACGCCGAGCGCCGCCGCAAAACCGGCCGATGCCACCAAGCCGAGTTTGAGATCGCGCGCTTGCCACATCACCAGCAGCGCCAGCACAGCGGCCCCGGCGCACCAGGTCAGCACAGCCATCGGTTTGGGGTCTCCGGTTTCACGGCGAATCACCCGCACCGGCGGCACGCCGGCCAGTTGCATCAAGGGCGGCAGCGCGAAGCCGAGCAACAACAGAGTGCCGGTGGCAAAGCCTTGCAAAGCCGGCATGAACCCGGCAGCCGGCAACTGCGTGGCGACCAGATAGCCGAGGATTTGCGCAATCAAGGCATGCACCACATAGCCAATCAGCGTGCCAACAGCAGAGCCGATCAAGCCAAGCAACAAAAACTCGACGCCAAACATGGTGAACAAGGTGCGCTGGCTCGCGCCCATCGAGCGCAACACGGCGCAGCCATCGAGATGCCGCTGCATGAAGCGGCGGCTCGCCAGCGCAATCGACACCGCTGCAAGAATCACCGCGAGCAGTGCTACCAGCCCAAGAAACTGCTGCGCCCGATCCACCGAGGCGCGCACTTCGGGCCGCGCGTTGCTGATCTCCTCAATCCACTGCCCGCGCCCCAGACTGGCCTTGACCCAGGCCGCATAGCCGTTGATCTCCTGCTCCGGGCCGCCCACCAGCAGGCGGTAGACCACGCGGCTGCCCGGCTGGATCAACCCCGTCGCCGGCAAGTCAACCTGGTTAAACATCAGACGTGGCGCAATCGCAAAAAAACTCGCACCACGATCCGGCTCCAGGGTGAGCACCCGGTCAAAGATCAACTCGGTGTCGCCGACGCCGATACGCGCACCCGGTTTGACTTGCAGGCTGGTGACCAGCTGCTCGTCGAGCCAGACGCGGCCGCGTGGCGGCACGTCGCGCGTGGGTGCGTCCGGCTGGTTACGGTCCGTCGCAGTGCGCAGGGTGCCACGCAGCGGATACCCCTCCGACACAGCCTTGAACCCGGCCAGCTGGGTCTTGCCGCCAGCCGACGCCATGCTCGGAAAATTGGTCGCGCGCGCCACGCGCAGCCCGCGCTGCAAAGCCGCGTCTGACAGCGCGGCGTCGACCGGGCGGTCACCGCTGACCACAAAATCGGCGCCAATCAGCTGATGCGATTCCTGCTTGAGCGCACGCCCGATGCGGTCGGCAAAAAAGCCCACGCTGGTCACGCTCGCCACCGCGATCACGAGCGCCGCGAGCAGGATGCGCAATTCACCGGCGCGGGCATCGCGCACGAGCATGCGCCAAGCCAATTTCACTGCCGGTGCGGTTGCGGATTTCATGCAAGGATTATCGCATGCAGGTTTTTCACGTCACCGCCGCTTGAACGCCGCTTGCATTGGCCGCGCGGCACTCGTAGAATGCCCCGATGGATCCGATCAGCACCATCGCCGCCGGCGCAGGCCTCGCCTGGGCCAGCGGCATGCGCCTCTACGCCGTGGTGTTCGCTTCCGGCCTGCTCGCGCGTTTTGGCATCGTTACCCTTCCCGGCGACTTGTCGGTATTGACCCATACCTGGGTGATTGGCGCGGCAGGCTTCATGTTCGTGATCGAATTTCTCGCCGACAAAATTCCCGGCGTGGATTCGGTGTGGGATGCCATACACGCCTTCATTCGCATTCCGGCCGGCGCGATGCTCGCCGCCGCCAGCATTGGCGTATCGGCTGATCCGGCATGGGTGATGGTGGCGGGCCTGCTCGGCGGCACGCTAGCCGGCAGCAGCCACTTCGCCAAGTCTGGCAGCCGCGCCTTGATCAACACGTCGCCCGAACCCTTCTCAAACTGGACCGCATCGTTCGGCGAAGAGATGCTGGTCGCCACCGTGCTGTGGCTGGCCTTTACCTACCCGGTGCTGTCGCTGTGCGTGCTGTCGGTGCTGGTAGTGTTGTCGGTATGGTTGATTGTGGCGCTGTGGCGCTTTCTCAAAGTGATGTTCGCCAAGCTGTCGTTGATCAACCCGCTACCCACCGGTGCCTCAGCCGGACAACCGATGCGCATCAGCGGTCCTTAGGGCTTCGGCCTGCACGCCGCTGCAAGAATGTCCCATCAAGTAAAGCCGCTTCGGCGGCAGCAGAATTGCGCGTATCAAGTCCACTTCACCTGATTAATTTCGTGAAGAAGCGCTCCCACCAACGCTTTCAGACAAGTGTCAGTGTGCCGTCAGGCAGAACACACTCTCCGCGTGCGCAATCAACGCGCCCGCCCCACTGCCATGCGCCAAGCCCGCCAGGCCAAACGCGACGAGCAGCGCGCCACTGATGCCACGCACCACGCTGAGGGCGCGCCGGTCTGTGCTCCAGCGCAGCAAGGCATCGACCAGCAGCAGATTGGGCAGCGTGCCGGCACCGAAAGCCGCGAGCACCAATGCGCCTTGCCACGCGCTCCCGGTCAACAAGGCGATGGCGAGTACGCTATAGACCAGCCCACATGGCATCCACCCCCAGAGCGCTCCGAGGCCTGCCGCACGCGGCAGGGTGTTGGCTGGCAGCAGATGACGCAGCAAGGGCTGCAAACGCCGCCACAAGCCCGCGCCCGCGCGCTCAAACCCGCGCAAGAAGCGAGTCACACCGAGCAAGTACAACCCAAGCGCGGCCAGCATCAGATTGGCTGCCGCGTACATGATGCGCTGCACGGGCAAGGTGCCATCGATAAACAGGAGCATGGAGCCGGCGGCACCCGCCACACTCCCCGCCAGCGCATACGTGGCGATGCGGCCGCCGTTGAACGCCAGCGCAATCGGCCAGTGCCGAGAACCGGGACCGCTGCGCGCAGGCACGAAATTGACACGCACCGCAGTCGCCACCCCGGGTGCTGGCGCCCCTGAAGGCGCCGAGAGCGCCGCCACAATGCCGCCACACATGCCGGCACAATGCAAGCCGCCCAACAAACCGGTGGCAAAGGCCGCAGCGGCAGCCGTCGCGAGCGCGGACGCGTCCATCAGATCAGTTTTGAAAAGCGGCCGCGCGCGCGCCCGGCCGCGGCATGCCGGTCAAACACCATCGCGATCGCGCGCAAAAAGTAGCGCCCCTGCGCTGTGACACTGATCGCGTCACCTTCCAGCGTGACCAGGCCGGCCTCGGCGAAGCTCTCCAGCTCGCGCAACTCGCGTCCGAAGTAGAGTGTGAAGTCGAGCAGATGCGCAATCGCGATCGACTCTGTCGTCACGATGCCCTGACACATCAGCCCCATGATCACGGCGCGCCGCGCGAGATCGTCCGGCGTCAACTCAATGCCGCGTGCCACCGGCAGGCGCTGCTGGTCAAGACAGTCGTAATAGTCGTCAAGGATGCTGATGTTCTGGCTGTAGGTAGGGCCGACTTTGCTGATCGCCGAGACGCCTAGTGCCAGGAGATCGCAATCAGGCTGCGTGGTGTAGCCCTGAAAATTGCGGTGCAGGCGCCCGCTGCGCTGTGCCAGCGCCAGTTCATCGCCCGGTTTGGCAAAGTGGTCGAGTCCGATGTGGACGTAGCCCGCCCCTTGCAGACGGCGCTGCGCCAGCAGAAAAATCGCCAGCCGCAAATCGGCATTGGGCAAATCGGCATCGAGAATGCGCCGTTGCGGCTTGAAGCGCGCCGGCAAATGCGCATAGCCATAGAGGGCAATACGGTCGGGCGAAAGCGCAATGATGGCGTCCAGCGTGCGCGCAAACCCTTCAACCGACTGCTTCGGCAGTCCATAGATCAAATCGATGTTGACCGACTTGAACCCGGCAGCGCGCGCATCCTCCATCACGCGTGCTGTCATCTCCAGCTGCTGGACACGGTTGACCGCGCGCTGCACGGCGGGGTCAATGTCCTGCACCCCCATGCTCAGGCGATTGAAGCCGATCTCGCGCAGCAGCCCGATGGTGTCCGACCCCACCGCACGCGGGTCGACCTCTATGGCGTATTCACCGTCCGGCGCAAACTCAAAGGCATTGCGCAGCATCTGCATCAGCGCGCGCAATTCGTCATCGGCCAAAAACGTCGGCGTGCCGCCTCCCCAGTGCATTTGCGTAATGCGGCGGCTGCCCGACAAATGCACCGACTGCAGCGCCAGCTCGCGCTCGACGTATTGAAGATATTGTGCGCTGCGGCGGCGGTCCTTGGTAATCACCTTGTTGCAGGCGCAAAAGTAGCAAAGCGACGCGCAAAACGGCAGATGCACGTAGAGCGAGAGCGGACGCGCGATGCCGCCGACAGCGCGCTTCTCCAGCCAGGCCGCATGCGCTGCAGCATCGAACGCCTCGACGAAGCGATCCGCCGTCGGGTAAGAGGTATAGCGCGGCCCGGGGGTATCGAACTGGCGTATCAAGGCCGCGTCGGGCAGCGCGCTATGGATACTGTTGTTCATGCGCCCACTATGCATCCCTCGCGGAATGCCTGGTTGATCCACGTCAAAACATCAGCAGGTGTCTGCTGCACCGCCACCGGCCATAAACCCGCCTGCCACACCGCTCCCGCTCAAGCGGCTGCTTGCCGTTGCTTCGCGTTGCTTCTGCGCGTTACTTGTATAAGATGGCAGCATGGGGTTGCGTATGCGGCGCCTATTCCGCAATCGCCGGGGATAGCCGGGGATACGCAGAAATCGCAAATTTCGCAAAGGCAAAAGGCATGCATCACACGGCGGAGCACAGGCATCGTGAATCAGGGTTCCTTGGCGTTCTGCCCCTCGTGCTCGGGCCTTTGTTGATACTGGCCGCCTTCACTGGCCTGCTCGCGCTCGGCGCAAGCCTCTTCGGCTGGTTCCCCAAAGGCATGCAACTGATCGCCGCCACGGCGGGCGCCGCGACTTTGCTGCTCGCGGTCGCGACTGCGGTGTATCTGAACCGCCAGGTAGCGGCGCAAACTGCCGCCACTCTCTCAGCGCAGAACGCCGCTGCGCGCGTCAGCGGCATTCTGGAGTCGGCGATGGACGCCATCATCACCATCGGCGAAGACCAGCGGGTGGTGATCTACAACGAAGCAGCCGAAAAAGTCTTTCTATGGCCGCGCACTGGCGTCATTGGCCAGCCGCTCGACAAGCTGATACCGGCGCGCCTGCGCGCGAGCCATGCCGGCCACGTAGCCAGGTTCGGGCAAACCGGCATTACGTCGCGGCGCATGGGAGACCACACCGTTCTCACCGGCCTGCGCGCTGATGGCACCGAGTTTCCGATTGAGGCATCCATTTCGCAACTCACCGAAGACGGCCAGAAGTTCTTCACCGTCATCTTGCGCGATGTCACCGAGCGCGTAACAGCCCTCAATGCCCTTTCGCACTCGCGCGAAGAGTTGCGCACGTTTGCCGCAGCAGCAAGCTCGCTGCGCGAGCAGGAAAGAACCCGTATTGCGCGGGAGCTGCACGATGAGCTCGCACAATCGCTCACTGCCCTCAAGATGGATGTGACCTGGCTAAGCGAGCGGCTGCCCGGCAACAGCGAGGCACTTGAAGCCAAACTGCACACCATGAGCCAAATGCTCGATGTCACCGTGGCCGCAACGCGGCGCATCTCGGCCGATCTGCGGCCCCTCATGCTCGATGACCTCGGTCTGGTGCCAGCAGCCGAGTGGCTGGTGCAGGGGTTTCGCAGCCGATCTGGCGTTGCCTGCGAGCTCAACATCAGCCGCGAGCACTTCGATTTGCCCGAGCCCTACGCGACGGCGATTTTCCGTATCCTGCAGGAGTCACTCACCAACGCGGCGCGCCATGCCAACGCCACGCTGGTGGAAGTGACGCTGGGGCGCGAAGAGGGCTGCGTCATGCTGACCGTGCAAGACAACGGTGATGGTTTTGTGACCGCTGATCCGCGCAAACCCTTGTCGTTTGGCCTGCTCGGCCTGCGTGAACGTGTCTACTTGCTGGACGGTGAAGTCAGCATCGAGAGCACGCCCGCAACCGGGACACGCATCGAAGTGCGCATCCCGGTTGCGGAAGTTGATCACAGCGCCGCTCTGGCCGGCCCAGATCAACAACCAGCCCTCCTGCCATCGAAAGCTTCATCATGATCCGCATTGTCATCGCCGATGACCATACGATTGTCCGCGACGGACTGAAACAACTTCTGTCAGCCGCCAGCGGCATCAGCGTCACCGCCGAAGCGTGCGACGGCCATGAAGTCATGGCACAGGTACGCGCACACGACTTTGACCTGTTGCTGCTCGACATGTCCATGCCGGGCAAGAGCGGCATCGAGTTAATCAAACAGGTGCTGGCCGAGAAACCCAGGCTGCGCATCCTCGTGCTGAGCATGCACGAAGAGCCGCAGTATGCGGTGCGCGCCATCAAGGCCGGCGCCGCCGGCTACCTCACCAAGGACAGCGCCTCCGCCACCATCATTGCCGCGGTGCGCAAGGTGGCCGCTGGCGGCGTCTACATCAGCGCCGAAGCCGCCGAGCAGCTTGCACTCAACGCCATGCCGCAGGCCGGTGGCCCCGCCCATCAGTCTCTCAGTGACCGCGAGCACCAGGTGTTTCTGATGATCGTGGCAGGCAAAACGGTAACCGAGGCAGCGGCCACACTCAATCTGTCAGTCAAGACCGTGAGCACCCACAAGGCGCACATCATGCAAAAAATGGGTATGCACAACCAGACCGAGCTGATCCGCTATGCGATCAGCCACAAATTGATCAGCGCACCGGATTCGCCGGCCTGAGGGTGATGGCAGTGGTGACGGGGTAGGAATATTCCTAGCCGCCTGCGGGTTGCGCTGATACCGGATATCAGCACCCCCTGATGCGCGGAATCAGCCGGCGCTGATGGCGCGCCAGACATGCTGTGCCGATACTGGCAGGCATGTCAACCGAACTGCAGCCCGCCACCGCACAAGAGACTTGTGCAGACCCCACCCGCGTCTTCGTGGTGGAAGACTCCCGCCTGATTCGCGAGCGCCTTGTCGGCTTGATCGGCGAAATCGCCGGCGTCGAAGTCGTCGGCTGCGCCGCAGGAGCGCCCGACGCGATCAATAGCATCTTGCGTACCGGCCCGCATGCGGTAGTGCTCGATATCAGCCTCACGCCCGGCAGCGGTCTTGACGTGCTGCGCGAGGTGCATGTCAAGGCCCCGGCCATCTCGCTCATCGTGCTGACCAATTTCGCCAACTCGCAATACCGGCGCATCTGCCTGGACGCCGGTGCCAGCCATTTCCTCGACAAAAGCTGCGACATGGGCGAAATCAAGCCGTTGCTCGGCGCGTTGGCTGCCAAGCGGCACGCGCCACACCACTAAGCGCAAGCCCGGCACCCAGCACGCATTGCCTGCCCTCTCACCCGCCGTCAACCCGCCTCAACCCCAAGGACCCCAACATGCTCAGCACCCAAAGCGCCTCATTCTTGGCCTGCACTCCTTCGCCAGGACGATTTGTCGAGGTGGTTGCGAGCCGCGCGCGCGCCACTGCCGCCATGCCGGTAGCGACCACGCACTGCTCGACCTGCAATCTGCGCGAACTGTGCCTGCCCTGCGGGTTGCAGGGCTGCGACATCAGCTCGCTTGACGAACTGGTCTACACCCGTAAAAAAATCAAACGCGGGGAAAGTCTGTTTCGTGATGGCGACCGCTTTGGCGCCCTCTACGCGATTCGCAGCGGTTTCTTCAAAACCCGCATTGCCACCGAAGACGGGCGTGACCAGGTCACCGGATTTCACATGGCAGGCGAGCTGATGGGCATCGACGGCATCGACGCCGATTGTCACAACTGCGACGCCATCGCATTGGAGGACAGCGAAGTTTGTGTGATTCCCTATGCGCGCTTTGAGGAGTTGTCACACAAATTCCCCAGCTTGCAGCGTCATTTTCACAAAGTGATGAGCCGCGAAATTGTGCGAGATCACGGTGTGATGCTGCTGCTCGGCAGCATGCGGGCCGAAGAACGGCTGGCCGCGTTTCTGCTTAACCTGTCACAACGTTTCACCGCGCGTGGTTTCTCGGCGTCCGATTTCATTCTGCGCATGACGCGTGAAGAGATTGGCAGCTACCTAGGTCTGAAACTCGAAACCGTGAGCCGCAGCTTTTCCAGATTTCAGGACGAAGGCCTGCTTGAAGTACAGCAAAAACATATTCGCATTGCCAATATTCCCAGACTCAAGCGCATCATGGGCCAATCGAACGGCAACCAAGCTTGAGCCGGCACGGCAGCCTGCGTGACTTTCACGAAGAACCCTTTTTTTCGCTCACTCCAAGCCGACCGCACGCAGGCGCTGGCGCAGCCGCTCCAACTCTTCCATCAGGTCCGCTGCGAGCGCCGCGAGTTCAGGCACGGCATCGAAGTCACGTTCAAGCGTGTGCATGCGCCGCGTGCGCCATATCGCGCTGCTGGTAAAGCGCCAGACCGCGGTATCACGGCTGGCCGCCAGTCCATGGGCCGGCAGCAGGCCGTCTTCGACCCGCTCCACCACCCACTCGCGACTGACGGCGCAAATGCGCACCAGTTCATCGAGCGAGAGCGCGTCTCCCTGTGGTACTCCGAGTCCTCCGGGTACGCCAGGTACTGCGCCGCTTGTTGCAACGCCGGTTTCCCCACCGTTGCCTGCATTCTGGTTCATGTCTTCGTCTCCTCACTGGCGCGCGCATCAAACGCCAGATCACGCGCCATTGCTTCATACAGTTCGCGCGCACGCGCGGTGGTGGCTGGCGGCAGCCGCACCTTTGTTTGCAGCAGCAGATCACCGGGCGGTTCGCCCGGCAAGCCTTTGCCGCGCACCCGCAACTCGGCGCCGCTCTGCGTGCCTTCGGCGATACGCACTTCGATGGCACCGCCACCGGGCAATGTGACCGGCACCTGGGCACCGAGGGCACACTCCCACGGTGCCAGCGGCAGCGTCATCCACACATCACGTCCATCGACCCGGAAACGCGGATGGGGAGCGAAGCCGGCCTCAAGCAGCAGATCACCGGCTGGCGCGCCGCCAAAACCCGGGCCGCCCTGACCCGCGAGCCGGATCAGTTGACCGGCATGCACGCCTTTTGGAATGCGTACGTTGAGGGTACGCGTATCAAACGCGAGGTGTCCGCTTTCATCGAGCCGCGGCACGCGCAGGCTGATCTGGCGGGTCGCACCGTGCCAGGCATCTTCGATTTCCAGCAATACCTTGGCGTGATGGTCTTCGCCGCGCATCTGAAATGTGCGGCCCCGTGCATGCGCGCCAGCACCATGCGTGCTGCCTGCTGGGCCACCACCACTGCCGGTGCGCCCGCTGCGCCGGGCGTGGCCGAACAATTGTTCAAAGAAGTCGCTGTGATCACCGCCGCGCTGCCCATCACCCTTGAATTCAAAGCCGGCATCCCAATCCGGCGGCGGCTGGAATTCCTGGCCGGGCTGGTAGCCGCGTCCGGCCTGATCGTAGGCCGCGCGTTTCTCAGGGTCCGAGAGCACTGCGTTGGCCTCGTTGATGTCCTTCATTCGCGCTTCTGCATCCTTCTCCTTCGAGACATCCGGATGAAATTTTCGCGCGAGTTTGCGGAACGCCTTCTTGATATCCGCAGCAGCGGCATCGCGCGGAACGCCCAGTGTTGCGTAGTAATCCTTGAATTCCACCCTGATCCTCCAGCAAAAGACGCGCAATGCCGCAAGATTGCGCGAAAAACCCGTAGCGCGCTTGACCTGCATCAACACGCGTGCTGGCGGCAGAGCGATGCTACGGACTTCCGTGCAACCGTCGTTCGACACAGGTGACCCATGCGCTACCGCAACCTTCTTCTCCATCTCAACACCCTGCCCAGTTGCCGCCATCGCGTCGCCGCCGCACTCGATCTGGCACAGCGCTTCGATGCACGCATCGTGGGCCTGGCAGCGGCTTCCTTGCTGGCGGTGCCCTCCGGACTCGACATGGCCCCTGGCCCCGAGTTGCTGGCCGAGTGGCAGGCCTGTCTCGATGAACTGGCGGCCAAGGCCACGCAGCAATTTGAAGCGGCAGCGCGCAAGAGCGGCGTTGACCAGATTGAATCGCGCATCGCCACAAGCCATGATTTGCACGCTCTCATGCTCGGGGCGCGCTATGCCGATCTTGTGATCATCGGCCAGCCCGACCCTGTCGAAAAACCGGACGATGCGATTCACCTGTCGCCAGCCGAAGTTGTGCTCGGCTGCCCGCGCCCGGTACTGGTCGTGCCGTATATCGGCGCGCCGCCCGGCTTTGGCAAAGACGTGCTGATCGCTTGGAACGGCAGCCGCGAGGCCTGCCGCGCGGTCTATGACGCCCTGCCGCTGCTGGAAAAAGCCGCAAGGGTCATCGTGATGGCAGTGAATCCGCAGGGTGACGGCATCGAGCATGGCGATCTCCCGGGTGCCGATCTGGCGGCTTACCTCGCGCATCACGGTGTCAATGTCGAGGTGCACGCTGATCCTGGCGCATCCGTGAACGTCGGCGAAGAGTTGCTGTCGCGCATCGCCGATCTCAATGTCGATCTGCTGGTGATGGGTGCTTACGGCCACACTCGTGTGCGCGAGTGGATGTTTGGCGGCGTGACCCGCACCATCCTTAACAGCATGACGGTACCGGTCTTGTTGTCGCATTAACGCCAGATTGATCCCGCAACAAATCCCTACGCCGTTGGAGGCCACATGGACATGAAAACCGCACCCGGCAATGCATGGGATGTGAATGAACACGACTTTCCGCACGATGCGCCGCTTGCTGCCAAAGCATGGTTTGCGCTGCGCTACGCGGCGCTTGCACCATCGAGCCACAACTCTCAGCCGTGGCGCTTCCTGGTGCAGGACGACATGATCGACCTCGTGGCCGACCGCACCCGTAGCCTGCCGGTGGCCGACCCGTATGACCGCGAACTCATCATCAGCTGCGGCGCGGCACTGTTTAACCTGCGCTCGGCCCTGGCGCATTTTGGCGTGTGGTTCAACATCAGCTTGTTCCCCGCCGAGGCCGACCCCGATCTGATCGCGCGGGTGCGTCTGACCGAGGGACACACAGCGGACCGCACGGCAGGCAACGGCCTCTCGCATTTGTTCTCTGCCATCACCCGGCGCGCCACCAACCGCACACCGTTTGGTCCGATCCCGCTGCCCGATAGCCTGGTGGCAAGTTTGTGTGCCGAAGGCGCGGCTGAAGGCGTCGCCCTCAAAGCGGTGACGGACGGCAAGGAGCGCGGACGTGTGGCCGGCCTGATCGCCGAGGCCGACCGTATCCAGTTCGCCGATGCGCGCTTCCGCCGCGAGTTGGCCGCCTGGATTCACCCGCAGCGCGCGCGTGACGGCATGCCCGCCTACGCGCTCGGTGTGCCCAAGCTGATGGATTTTGAAACGCCGATTACGGCGATGGTGATCCGCACCTTTGATGTGGGCGATGGCAAAGCGGCGCACGATGCCGCACTCGCAGCCGGCTCACCGCTGCTGCTGTGTTTCTCGACCGCGCAAGACAACGCACCGGCATGGTTGTTCGCGGGCCAGTCGCTGCAGCGGGTGCTGCTGCAAGCCAAACTCGAAGGCTATGACGCGTCGCACTTGAACCAACCCATCGAAGTGCCAACGCTGCGCCCGCAATTGCGCGATCTGCTGCAAACCGGGCCGTATCCACAACTGCTGATTCGCGTCGGGCGCGGCAACCCGGTGGCGCACACCGCGCGCCGGTCGATTGAAGACTTGACCTGCTGAAAGCCGGTCAGCATTGAGCTGACACACTATCCACGCGCTTGATCGCAAGCACCCCACTGGAGTCACGCATGATGCACCCCGCCCGCTCACTGATTGGCTGCACACTATGCGCACTGATCACAGTGTTGACAATCGATGCGGCCAACGCGCGCGAGGTCTACAAATACCGCATGCCCGATGGCCGGATTTTGTATAGCAGCGAAGTGATGACCCAGGGCAAGCTGCTCGAAGTGTTGCCGCCGCCACCGGCGTCACCGCAACTTATTGAAGCAGAGCACCGCGCCAGATTGCAGCGCGAGCAGGCGCAGGAACGCGCCGTCAGCAAACGCCTGGATTCGATGGACGCGGTGGAGGCAGAGATCAAGTCGGCCACGCTGGCCCTCGAAGCCGCCAAAGCCGCCGCAGCGGCAGGGGTGGAGCCGTTGCCGGGAGAACGTCTGGGCGTCGCCAAAAGACCCGGCCGTACCCGCATGAGTGATGACTACTGGGCGCGGCAGCGGCAACTCGAACGCGCACTCGATGCCGCGCGCGAACGGCTGGATGCCGCCTATCTGGCGCGCAGTGCCCTGCGATGAAGGAACATTCTGCTGCGCCAACTGACCCGTTTTTCCGGGCCATGCATGATCGCGCCGCCTACGCCACCGGCTCAGACGCGCGCCGGTAGATCATGTGATACACCAGCCCCACCAGCACGCTGCCGCCGATGATGTTGCCCAAAATCACCGGCACCAGATTGCCAAAAAAGCCGGCCCACGTAATCTGGTGGACGCCCGCGCCCACGTGATCAAAATGCTGCAACAGCATGGCAAGCGGAAAGAAATACATATTGGCGATGCTGTGCTCAAACCCGGCTGCCACAAATGCGGAAATCGGAAACACAATCGCCACTGCCTTGTCGACCACACTGCGCCCAGCCATTGCCATCCACACCGCCATGCAGACCAGCACGTTGCACAGCACGCCTTTGAAGAAGGCGGTCCAGAACGGCAACGCCGCCTTGGCGGCCGCAATGCTGACGACTTCACGCGCAATCACGCCACCGTTCATGTCCGGGTGATGCGACAGATACACCAGCAGCGCGAGGCCAGCAGCACCGGCAAAGTTGCCGGCACACACCACCACCCAGTTGCGCAGCAGCTCCAGTGTTGAAATTTTGCCATCGGCCCACGCCATCGCCAGCAAATTGTTGCCGGTGAACAGCTCGGCCCCGGCCACCACCACCAGCACCAGCCCGAGCGAAAAGGTGACGCCGCTCAAGACTTGCCGGGCGGCAAAGCCCAGACTCGCATCGGCGCGCACGATCACAAAATAGAGCGCCCCCAAACTGATGAACGCACCTGCCAGCAAGCTGAGCATCAGCATAGAGAGCAGTGGCAGGCGCGCCTTGGCAACGCCCGTGGTGGCGATGCGCGCGGCAATCTCCTTCGGGGAGAAGACGTCAAAACCATAAATGTCTGACATCAACTCCCTCCGCTTAAAACAAAGACATGCCCGTCAAGCGCAAACGCCGCGTCTGCGCACATGCCTATCAAGGGTGCACCTTGCCTTCATGCGCAATGGCACCGTTGCTGCCGACTTCGACGGTGATGTTGTGCGCTTCCACCTCGGCACGCCGGCACAAGGCGTCTTCAATCCGTTTGCGCACATCAGTGGTCTGCACCAAGGACTTGATCGAATGGAGGCAGCATCATCGGCGCCTGAGCGTGTAGCGTATTGATGCAGATCAACCGCCGTCATCACCGGTTTGCAGGGGCTGGATCAATGACGGATCAACGGCGTCAGACGGAAGCGCAACGTCAGCGGATCACCAGCACCGGCACCTTGCATGCGGCCAGCACCTTGGTCGCAACCGAGCCCAGAACCAGGTTGGCGAACAAGCCATGCCCGTGCGAGCCCATGATGACCATGTCGAAATTTCCCTTGGTGGCAAAGGCGGCAATCTCATCTCCCGGATCACCGGTCTTCCAGGTCTCTTTGAACGGGATGGCGGCTTTGTCCAGTGCGCGCCGCGCGGGCTTGAGCGCCTTCTCGCACTCGTCCGCGTAATAGCCTTGCACGATTTCGCGGCCCAAATGCGCTGCCGCACGGCCCGGAATCGGCAGGTGAATATTGAGCAGCGTCACTTCAGCATCGCTGAACTGCTCCGTGTGTTTAATCAGATAGCTCACGGCATGCAGGGTGAACGAACTGCCGTCGGCGGCGATCAGTATTTTCATGGTGATCCTTTTGTTATGGAGTGGATGAATAGCAGCATGGTACCGCTGGCCAACTCGTCCCTTTTGCGCTGGATCAATAGTACGCGCGCCTGATCCTGGTGATGCGCGCAGCGGCCCCGGCTATGCGCTGCGCCCGGCACCAGCAGGCACTGGCGCCTCCGTACGAAACCAGCGTGACTTGATTGCTTCGAGCAACGGCAGGCTCAACACACTCGCAGCGGCACCGATGGTCAGATCATGCCAGCCGATGCTGCCGAAGCGAAACAGCGCCTGCGCCGGTGGCCACCACAACGCTATGGCCAGCACCGCCAGGACACCGCTGACGAGCATCCACAGCGCCCGGTTGGGCCGCCGGAATGCCTGCACCAGCGAAGAGGCAAACGAGCGGTTGACCAGGATCAGGCCCATGTTGACCAGCACCAGGCAGGTGAACACCAGCGCGCGCAGATCGGCCTCGGGCATGCCGCGCCAGGCGGCAGCGGCCAGCACGGTGGCCACCAGCGCGAGCGCGATGCCCCCCTGCAGCACGGCCCACAAAAGGCGCGCCGGCAGCAGCAGGCGGCTTTCGGCGTCGCGCGGCGGGCGCAGCATGACGTCGTCTTCCTCTTGTTCGGCTTCGAGCACCACCGAGCAGGCCGGGTCGATCACCATTTCGATAAACGCAATATGCACCGGCGTGAGAATCAGCGGCAGCCCGAACACGAGCGGCAGCAGCGCCAGGCCGGCAATCGGAATATGCACGGCGACGATGTACTCGGTCGCCTTGCGCAGGTTGTCGTAAATGCGTCTTCCCAAGCGGATGGTTTTGACGATGGAGCCGAAGTCATCATCGAGCAGCACAATGGCGGAGGCCTCGCGCGCCACATCAGTGCCGCGCCCGCCCATCGCGATGCCGATGTGCGCAGCCTTGATGGCGGGCGCATCGTTGACACCATCGCCAGTCATGGCGACGATTTCGCCATTGGCCTTGAGGCACTCGACGATGCGCAGCTTTTGCTCTGGGCGAATGCGCGCGAACACCGAAACCGTTTTCAAGCGCAGCGCGAGTTCCTGATCCGGCATGTCCGCCAGCGCGCTGCCGTCGATCACCTCGCCAGCATCAATGCCGGCTTGTTGCGCGATTGCGCGCGCGGTCACCGGGTAGTCGCCGGTAATCATGACCACGCGGATACCGGCGCTGCGGCATTCGGCCACAGCGGCCGGCACATTGGCGCGCAGCGGGTCTGCAAAACCGATCAGGCCCAGGTATTTAAACGGCAGGCCGCGCGGCGAATCGGGCAGATGTTGCAGCAGCGCTGGCTGTAGCCACGGCGTTTGCGCCACGCCGAGTACGCGGATGCCGTCGCGCGCGAGCGCATCAGCCTGGACGCGTATCGCGCTGATCTGTGCTGGTGCGAGGTGGCACAATTCAGCAATCGCCTCGATCGCGCCCTTGGCGTGCGCGCTGGCTGGCCCGCCTGCGGCAGGGCTGACGACATTCGTCATCGCGAGCAGATCCGCGCGCAAACCGTAGGCGTGCACAACAGCGCCTGGCGCTACCGGCACGGCAGCATTGTCAGACAGCGTGTGGATGGCAATGTCCATCGGATCGGCCGATGGGTAGCCGCTTGCCTTGTGCGCGGCCTCCAGAATCAGGCGCGCGCCAGGAGATACCGCAGCGCCGTCAATCTTGCGCCAGCGGCTGCCGGTGCCGCCTTCAGTGCCGCTGCCCATGATTTCCACCACCGTCATGCGGTTTTCAGTGAGCGTGCCGGTCTTGTCGGTACACAACACTGTGGTCGCGCCCAGCGTCTCAATCGAAGCGGCGCGCCGCGTCAGCACCCGTGCCCTTGAGATGCGCCACGCACCCATCGCCATGAACACCGCCAGCACCAGCGGAAACTCTTCCGGCATCATCGACATTCCGAGCGCAATGCCGCTGAGCAGGGCCTGCAGCCAGGAGCCGCGCAACAGCCCGGTGAGCAGCACGGCGGCCACGCCTGCCAACAGGCCAACGATGGCGAAGTTGCGTACCAGCCGGCTGATCTGCACCTGCAAATGCGGCTGCGCAGTCTCGATGCGCTCGAGCGCGCGCCCGATGCGGCCCATCTCGCTACGCACGCCGGTGGCAGATACGCGCGCGGTGCCGGTGCCGCGCACGACCAGGGTACCGGCAAACACTTGCGCTGTGGTCTCCCCTCCACCTTGTGTCACCACGCTCGCGCTGCCGGGCTGGGCCGCTGCTTTACCTACCGGCACCGATTCACCAGTCAGCAGCGATTCATCAAGCAACAAGTCATGGGATGATTCGAGCAGCGCATCGGCCGCCACGCGGTCGCCCTCAGCCACCACCATCAAGTCGCCACGTACCACCTCGCGCCCGGCAATCACCATGCGCCGGCCATCGCGCACTACCGTGGCGCGCGGGCTGGCGAGATTGCGCAGGGCTTCGAGCACGTTCTCGCTGCGAGTTTCCTGAATGATGGTGATGGCAATTGAGAGACAAGCGAACGCCAACAGCAGCAGCGCCTCAATGCGATCGCCCAGCAAAAAATACACTGCACCGGCGCCCACCAGCAGGGCCAGCATCGGCTGCTGCAACACTTCGACGAGGATGCGCGGTACCCCGCGCCGGTCTGGCGCGGGCAGCTCGTTGAAGCCGTCTACCTCAAGCCGCCTGGCTGCCTCTGCCGCAGTCAGGCCACTGGCTTCATTGGTCACCGGCGATGCGCAGCACCACGCGGCCATCAATCTGGCCGGCTTTCAAGCGTCCCAAGATCGCGTTGATGTGGTCGAGCTTGTCTTCGGTATAGGTGCCATGTACCTTGCACTCGGCGGCAAATTCGAGCGCCTCCTGCAAGTCTTTCCGGGTGCCGACGATCGAGCCGCGCACGGTCTTGGCATTGCGCACGATGTCAGCCCCCACTTTGGTGGCGAGGCTGAGCTTGGCGTCGTCAATATCGACTGCGATGACGTGGAACCCGATCGCCTCGGCGTATTGCACGCCATAGTGTCCAAGACCGCCGATCCCCGAAATGGCTACCCGGTCACCATCAGCCGCTTGCAGATCGGTGTGACACACGCCATAAGTCACCACCTTGACCAGCACTTGCCCGGCGGGCACGGCAGGCACTTCGACCTCTTCAATTGTCAAGGGCTGGCCGAAAGTGTGGACGGCGGCTTTCATTTTGGTCATGATTCGCTCCGTGGACAAAGCGGGTTGACTCGACGCCGGCATCCTGAGTGCGACGTGTCGCGTCGGCCGAGCATGAAGCCGATAGCACCGGCACGCAATAACGTGCGCGCCGGTCAATGCCGCACTAGCGTGCCAAACGGCTGATCAGAAAGCCCGCTGCCAG